>JAJSZW010000017.1 GCA_030262895.1 Deltaproteobacteria bacterium
TTAGGGCAGTATCCATTATGGGTAGATGCCAAGTCTGTCAATATAATGCCGATACTTTACAATAATCCTGATGAGGTGGGGGCGGACAGAATTGCAAACTCAATTGCTGCATTTGAAAAGTATAAAACCAGCCTGATTGTAGTTGATTTTGGTACGGCAACAACCTTTGATGCAGTTTCAGAAGATGGTGAATACCTGGGTGGAGCAATATGCCCAGGAATCATGATTTCCGCTGAAGCTCTGTTCTTAAAGGCATCCAAACTTCCAAGGGTTGAGATATTTTCTTACCCTGAAAAAATTATAGGTAAAGATACGGCAAGCAGCATAAGGTCTGGTATTATTTATGGATATGCAGGTCTTGTGGATGGAATAGTAAGACGAATGAAGATTGAAATGGGCACTGCTCCCAAAGTGATTACCACAGGGGGTTTTTCAGATATCATGGCTGATGTTTGTGACAGCATAGAAGAGGTTGAGCCCTCACTGACCCTTGAAGGGCTACGCATTATATACGAAAAGTGCTATAGACTTTCAGATAAATAATTTCACTGCGTTATCAGTCAAAATCCTCGACGACGTACACATAAGCACGACTTACTCAGATTTTTCCTTATAGCCTTGTGATATGAAAGTCTATATAACCTAAGGTATAAAAAAAACAAGATTAGACATTGCCGGTTTTAGTTAGCGACTCCTTAAATACGTAATAAAATGCTGTATTGTCGTCTACACTGCGCTTGAGGATCTTTTGCATTTCATCAACATTATTTACGTTGACAATGATATTGACACTTTTGTTGAAGGCCATCATGTCGTCCATAGTGCGAAAGCGGTTGGTGACAAGGGCCAAAAAGATGTTGCGCCTCGTGTCCATAGCAAGTTGAGCCATGTATTTAAGGACATCATTCTTGTCAGGATCCTGAGTGTCGAACAATTCGTTTAGCACCACCAGATCAAAAACATGAAAGCGCATCTGCTTGAGAGCCTCAACTGCCGACTTTGGTTCCGTGGTATTATATTTCATCTTCTCCAGAGCCATTCTGACCTTAGCTCTTATGGCCGGGTCAGGTTCACACAAAAGAGCTGTTTCTACACCCTCTTCCACAAAATCAAAAGGCTTTTCGAAAGCGTTATAAGTGCCGGAAACTACCTCGTCAAATATTGTCTTTTCCAGACCAGGTTTCGGTTTGGCGGTTACAGCCTGGGTCTTTTCGGGCGATGGAGAAGCAGCGGGCCGGGTGTTTATGGAAATTTTATTATTGCACTTTGGGCAGGTGAGCGAAAAGACTCTCCCTTTTGGAATTTTTTCATTCGGAATTTTGAACTTACTCTGACACTGTTTGCATATAATTTCCATAATCTTCGTCTCTTACTTGTTTTTTCTATAATCTATGTCCACTTCTAGTTCCTCGATATCGGTGGTAGTCTCGCCACGAGCGCTTTTTACCGAGTCGATTCCACGGCCAACTATACCCTTACGGGAAGCATAAGCCATAGCTGTCTCTTCGGTAATGAGACCCTTTTCGTACAAATTTATGATGTAATCATCAAAAGTGATCATACCAAAGGCCTTTCCTGCCTGTACGATTTCGTAAAACGTTTTTCCATCGGATTCTCCGTGCAAAATCGTATCTTTAGTCCTGAGGTTGGATCCCATGATCTCAAAAGCCGCCACGCGACCGCCGCCTACTTTGGGAAGAAGTCTTTGGCACACGATCCAGCGGACCGTATCGGCAAGCCGGATGCGAATCTGGTTCTCTTCTTCGGTATTGAACATACCAAGAATGCGGTTAATAGTCTGCCCAGCGTCCACTGTGTGGAGAGTACTTAATACCAGATGGCCTGTCTCGGCTGCGCTGAGGCCGATATCAACAGTTTCCCTGTCACGCATCTCGCCGACCAGTATTACCTTTGGGGCCTGGCGGAGAGCGGCCCTTAAACCGCTGGCAAAACTATCGAAATCGGTTCCCATCTCCCTCTGGTTGAAAGTAGCCTTTTTGTGCGGGTGCTGAAATTCCACAGGGTCTTCGAGCGTTACTATGTGGACTGATTTGATTTCGTTAATTTCATTAAGTACTCCGGCCAGAGAAGTAGATTTTCCGCTTCCTGTGGAACCGGTCACCAGAATAATACCGTTTTTTTCCTGGGCCAGCTTGTAGAATGCCTCGGGAAGCGCCAGTTCCTTGCAGGTTGGAATTTTGGTTTCGAGTTTTCGGAGGACAATGGAGTAGTTGCTTCGCTGGGAAAAGATATTCACCCTGAAACGTGCTTTGCCTGGAAGTTCATAAGACAGATCGCACGATCCCTCTCTTAAAAGAATATCTGTAAGACGTCTGTCCTGGTTAATCAGGTTCAGAGCAAAAATTTCAGTCTGAAACGGTGTGAGTTCATGAAAAGGAGGATCCATCTCTACCCCGGTAAGCTCGCCCGAACTCTCTACCTGAAACGGCCTGCCGGCAGTGATGTTAAGGTCTGAGGCATTGCCGAATGCATCAAGCATCTTGGTAAGTATGTGGTCAATTTCCTGCTTTTTCATGAAATAACCTATCCCTGAAATTATGCGTAACGGTTCACGGTTATCAGTTTACTGTTCACGGTTTTTTTATTGAATTATGCAAGCCTAAAGCATTTTAATCAGAAATACCAACTTTTGAATTTTCTTAGAAAATATTTTAACTTCAAATGCAATATAAACTTGAGTTCTCAGTTTAGCATCAAGGCCTTTCGCCTTTATGTTTCAATCAACCGTTAACCGTTAACGGCTACAATTATGCTTCGGTGAAATCTGTTGGGGGTTTCTTCAGAAGAGGCCTGAATTTTGCCTTATCATTAGCTTTTGCGTAAGCTTCTTCAGGACTTATCATCCTTTTGGTACACATTTCCATTATAGCGTCATCTAAAAGCTGCATGCCGTATTTCTTTCCTGTCTGAATCATTGAAGCAATCTGATAGGTTTTTGCTTCTCTTATCAGATTTCTAACCGCAGGAGTTGCAATCAATATTTCAAGAGCGGCACAACGCCCTTCCTTGTCAATTCTCTTAAACAGTACCTGTGCTATGATAGCTCTGAGTCCGTCAGAAAGCGTGGAACGTATCTGTGACTGTTCGCTTGCAGGAAAGACCTCAATAATACGATCAACTGTTTTAGCAGCGCTGGAAGTATGCAATGTGCCGAAAACAAGATGTCCTGTAGATGCGGCTTCTATGGCAAGTGATATAGTTTCAAGGTCCCTCATTTCACCAACCAGAATAATGTCCGGATCCTCACGTAGAGCGCCACGCAAGGCTGCGCTAAATGACTTGGTATGAAGACCTACCTCACGGTGGTTTACAATACAAGCCTTGCTTTCATGAACAAATTCGACTGGATCTTCGACAGTAATTATATGATCTTTACGGCTATGGTTTGCCACATCAATTATTGCTGCCAATGTGGTCGATTTGCCGCTACCTGTAGGACCTGTTACTACGACGAGACCTCTTGGAAGTAATGCCAGCTTGGGTATTACAGAAGGAAGGCCAAGCTGTTCAGCGGTCAATATTGTAGCTGGAATTTCCCTGAAAACAGCAGCAGCGCCATTTTTCTGCATAAAAAAATTTGCCCGGTATCTGGCAAGGCCGGGTATTTCATAGCCGAAGTCAACATCTCCCGTCTCTTCAAATATTTTGACCTTGTCTTCGGGCGCAATCTCATAGAGCATGCTTTTCAGCTCATCAGTATCCAGCACCTTATATTTGACCCTTTCTATATCTCCCCTTATTCTGAGAGCCGGCGGTTGTCCTGAAACAAGATGAAGATCTGAAGCCTTCTGCTCATTCATCAACTTGAAAAACGCGTCTATTTTTGCCATTTACTACTCCATCTTCAGCCTATTCACCTGAATAGTTACGTTTTTTTAGTAGTTTCAATTTAGAGTCTTCTTCATCCGATGTTTCCATACTCTCTTTTCCTATTTCAAGAAGTTTTGAATGAGTCTCTATTACATAACGGATTTGAACTTCGATTTGCATGCGCTGTCTTTTAAGTTCAGCTATATCTTCATGCAACTGCGCCAGCCTGCTATGTGCCCTGTTGAGTATTTTTTCAGCTCTGACCTCTGCCTCAGCTATGACTAATTCAGATGATTTTCGAGCATTTTTCTTCATCTGCTCAAGAACTTTCTGAGAATTAAGCATAGCGCGCTTAAAGGTTTCTTCGCGTTCCTTATACCCCTGGCTTTCAAGCTTTAGCCTTCTAATTTCCTCATGTAGGTTCTCGTTTTCCTGCTGCAATGAAGCAAAAGAATCGGCAATTTGTTCAAGGAATTTATCTACCTCACGGATATCAAATCCTCTAAATCTAACCTTGAACTGCTGTTGTTGAATATCAAGTGGTGTGGTTTTCATTATATCTCACCTATATTATAATAAATTAGCAGACAGTCTTATTAAGCTGCTTACAACAAAGGTTCGTAAGAAGATTACTCCGAGCAAGACAATAATTGGAGAGAAATCAATACCTCCGAAACTAACGGGTATGAATGCGCGAACGCGATATAAAGCAGGCTCTGTAACATTATGGATAAAACGAACAATAGGATTGAAGGGATCCGGATTGACCCAGGACAGCACAGCTCTTGCTATAACAATCCACATGAATAGAAGTAAAACAAGGTCAAGAACCTTTGCGATTGCCATTAACAGATACCCAATTATATACATAAATATAAAAGCCTTTCATTTAATTTGATAAGTTATCAAAAAAATATATAGAAAATCAAATATATTCTTAAAGATTAAGTCAAGAAATATCAAGCAAAATCATTGACAGATCAAAGGTGCAGTCGTAAAAAAGCATAAGTGAAGCACATTACGATAAACAAGAGCAAAAATATTAAGGGCAAGGAAACGTCAAAATCGGTGCTAAAGCTTTAATATTAGGAGTTTCTGGGGACTTCAAAATCCGAAATCTGAATATCGCCTGATCTTATAAAAATGGTCGAAACAATATCTAATTTCGAATATCAAATGACCAAAACATTTCAGACAGTTATCCAATATCTGCTGGGCTCGGCACGTTTAGAATTTTGAATTTTGGTCATTCGTATTTGTTTCGGATTTCGTGTTTCGTGCTTCGAATTTATAGAAAATTCCACAAGCTAACAATTCTCGTTAAGTCAGCAGGTTATCAGTTTAAATGACGTAGCCCTAAGGAGGCAGTGTGTCGAAGATTAACAAGAAAATTGGTTTTATTGGTGCCGGAAACATGGGAGAGGCTTTCGTGGGAGCTCTTATTCGGACTGGAATTTTTTCTCCGTCAATGATTTATACAAGTGATATAAGTGCAAAGCGGCTCAATATTCTTAATAAGACTTATGGTATTTCTGTAATGAAAGATAATTTTAAAGTTTTTTCGGAATGCGAAATTATATTTATTGCAGTAAAACCTCAACATATATATCAGGTCCTTTCACAAATCTCTGAGCATGAAGGCTACCAGATACCAAATCGAAAGATAGTTGTTTCTATTGCAGCAGGAATTCCTTTACGTAAAATTGAGGCTTTACTTTACAATTCTCTTAATAATGAAGCTATAGAAAGATTGCCGATAATAAGAGTAATGCCAAACACGCCAGCCCTGGTTTTGGCGGGAATGTCCGGAATGAGTGCCAACAAATATGTCAAAGCAGAAGATTTAAACACAATAAAGATAATTCTTGAAGCTATAGGCAAAGTAATTGAATTTAAAGAAGAAGATCTGGATGCAGTGACCGCTCTTTCCGGATCAGGGCCGGCATATGTTTTTTATATTGCTGAAGCTATGATAGAGGGAGGTATTAAAGTCGGACTGGAGCCGGATAAAGCCGCCATGCTGACAGTTGCAACTATACAGGGTGCCCTTAAGCTCATGGAAGAAAGCAATGAATCGCCTGAAATTTTGCGCCGGAAGGTGACTTCTCCCGGAGGAACTACTGAAGCGGCTTTCAAGATTCTGGAAAAAAATAAAGTAAAACAAAATATAATAGAGGCTATAAGGGCAGCCGCAAGGCGCTCAAAAGAGTTAAGCCAGTAAAATATAGGTAGATAGGTGGAAGGCTGAAGGCTGAAGGTGGAATGTGGAAGGCTGTCAGAGAACTTCAGTCTTCAGCCTTCAGCCTATCCAAAGGATTAAACTATGTTTGTTGAGACGATAACATATCCGGCAGCTTTTTTTGCAGGACTTCTTTCTTTCTTTTCTCCTTGTATCCTGCCGATTATTCCATCGTATTTTACTTTTATAACGGGTTTTTCCATAGAAGAGTTGACCACAGACTGTAATGCAGAAATTAGAATGAAAGTATTTTTAGCTACTGTATCATATGTTTTAGGTTTTTCTTTTGTTTTTGTGCTTATGGGAGCTTCAGCCTCATTGTTTGGGAATATCATATACAAGTATAGTAATTTTATAAGAATAACGGGTGGTATTTTAATAATAATATTTGGGATGCACTTAATCGGCTTAATCCGCATCCGTCATCTTTATCATGACAAACGGATTCACATAGTTAAAAAACCATTACATTTTTTAGGGCCTTTTTTAATTGGCATGGCTTTTGCCGCGGGCTGGAGCCCTTGTATAGGTCCTTTATTAGGCTCAATACTTGTTCTTGCCGGCAATCAGGAGAATGTATGGCAGGGAGTTATGCTTCTTGTAATATATTCTGCAGGACTGGCAATGCCTTTTATTTTGGTGTCTATATTTGTTAATTTTATGCTTAAATTTATCAAAAAAGCATCTAAGGTTTTAAATTATGCAAACATTGTTGCAGGTATTTTTCTTATTCTTATCGGCCTGTTTCTTATATCAAACAAAATGTATTTATTAACTTTTTTTGGATAAAACGATGAAAAATATATTTAAATACGCTTGTTTTTTAACAGTAATAATTTTTATTTTATCTACGTTGTCTTGCAGTTTTGCTTCTTCAAAACTCATAAACTGGTATACATACAAACAAGGGATTGAGCTGAGCAAAAAAGAGGAGAAAAAGATATTTTTATACTTTTATGCTGACAGGTGCACTTACTGCAAAAAAATGGAGAAAGAAACGTTCAATGATTATTCAGTTGCTTTCTATATAAATGACAACTTTATTCCCATAAAGGTAAACTCTGACAGAGAGGTTAAGATAGCGTTGGATTTCGGTGTAAGAGGGTTGCCATCTACCTGGTTTATTGCAGAAAATGGAGAAAGAATTAGCAGCTTGCCTGGTTACATACCTCCTAAAAGGTTGCTTGATATTCTTAAATATATAAATACAGATAGTTTTAAAGAGATGGCCTTTAGAAAATTTATGGGAAATATGTAACTGCTTTTACAATGAGCTATAGACTTTTAGATAATTAATTTCACAAGGCCAGAAGGAGGAAGGCGTATTAGTTATACGTCGACGACTGATAACACAGTGAAATTATTTATCTGAAAGTCTATATAAAGCTTTTGGCCCCTGTTTTGATTACTAATGAGTATATCTTTTTATCAGACGTATTGAAGTAGAAACTATTACCACGGTACTCATTGCTACCAGAAGAACAGGCACCCAGATATATTCATTATATTCTGTTTTTTCAACTGCTTCTAATATGCCGGCAATGCCAAAGAGAAAGACAAGCAACATGAATACAATAACTGTATAACAAGCCTTTTCAGTATCATACCACGGTAGTATTACTTTTCTGAATAAGGGATTTTGGTCAAGCGGCATATTACTCCTTTAGATTTCAAATTAATTAGTAACTACTCAGGTTGGTTAGGCTGAAGGCTGAAGACCTTTAGGAAAAAGACTCCCAGAAGCCAATATCTTCTTAAAGCAGCCGGAAATTTTGTCTTAAACATAGAGAATAACGCTCAGGAATCATTTGTTCCCTTCAGCCTATAGCCTTCAGTCTAAACACCTGAGTAATTATATTAATTATAACATGCAATCCATTGATAGATCAAGCCATGGAATTATATTATGACAAGAATAAATTTTACAAATAGATGGTTAGGAACGTGGACGAAACAACTTTCCCAACTATGCATCATAGCTTCAGGCCACCTTTGCCCGATCTCAAATCACAAAAATATTGAAATAGCCCGCTATTCCATCAACTTTTGTAATCTGAGATCGAACAAATCTGACCCAAATCTATGCACCTACTTGGGGAAGTTATTTCGTCCACGTTCCTTAATTAACATTTTTCTCTTCAGCCTATTTCTTGGCAATATTTGGGGGTGTGCTTTGCCTGTAAAGAAGCTTTTTATAAAAGATATGTCAGAATCATTTGAAGTGGGCACCATTGTTTCTGCGGAAACCGGCAAGCCAATATCTTATGAGTCTCTTATTAATGATCTTGAAGATGTCCAGGTAATTTATGTCGGAGAAAGGCATAATGATCCTTCGCATCATGATATTCAGCTCAGATTAATAAAAGAGCTTTTTAAGTCGCATCCATATATTTCTGTAGGCATGGAAACATTTGATCGATCATACCAGCATATTCTTTATCTTTGGTCCGATGGTGAACTGAATGAAAAAGAATTTATGGAAAAAATGCACTGGTACGCTAACTGGAGGTTTGATTTTGAATTATATAAGGACATTCTACTTTTTCTAAAAAATAACAAAATAAGAATAGTTGGTCTTAATCTCCCCTTCCATCTTCCGCCAAAGATAGCCATTGGCGGAATCGAGACCCTTTCCGACGATGAAAAGAAAAACCTTCCAAGCGACATAGATACCTCAAACGCTGACCACAAAGCTTATTTAGAAAAAATATTTAAACAACACAAAGTCAAAGGAAGGGAAAATTTTGAGAATTTCTATATGGCCCAATGTGTATGGGAAGAGATAATGGCTGAATCAATCTCACAAAATTTGAAAGGGAATCCAATGATAGTGCTTGTTGGAAATGGTCATATTGTGCATAAATTTGGAATTCCGGACAGAGCATTTCGCCGCACGGGAGCTTCGTTCAAAACTATTTTTCTCGCACCGGCAGGCAGTGGGGCTGAAGCCGAACTTTCTTTTGCAGATTATATTTGGGTAACCCCTTCGATTAATATGCACCATATGGGGCGGAGACCTCACGGCCACAGATATAGACTTTCAGATAATTAATTTCACTGCGTTATCAGTCGTCGACGTATAACTAATACGCCTTCCTCCTTCTGGCCTTGTGAAATTAATTATCTGAAAGTCTATATGGCCGTCTTCTTTAAATTCTTTTGAACAGGTTTTTTCCTTTATTCGTCCTTTGTGCAAAATTCAGGTACTAATTCTTTTGTCCATACTTCAGCTTCATCCTTTGATCTGAACACCTTTGTTTTCCAACCAATTTGATCTACAAAGACTTCCCACATTCGAGAAAGACCAAACATAACATTTTTTGAGGCTATCAACGCAACAACAACGTCTGGATTTATCTCAGCAGCTATCTTATCCATGCCGGCTTTTGTTCTTAAATTTTCAGGTTGCATAGATGCTTTATCAATGGATGTAAAGTCGATAAGTGCATACTTAATCTGCTTTAATATCTCTTCGGATTTGAAAGTTTCTTTGCTTGCTTCTAACAAATCTTGCCCGGTTATAACCCCTTGTCCAAGCCAGCAAACTCCTATTCCATCGTCAAGGTATCTGATCTCAATTGACATATTCCTTTCTCCTGCAATCTAATCCATTTCTTACCGGCAGGTGTGGAGCGGCAGCGGAACACCAGTCAGGTGAAGAAAATTGTGTATGCCCGGCATGGGCGTGAACTTATGGGGTGAAAGTCCCCCTATACATGAACCCTGTTAATATTTGGTAACTACTCAGGTGGATAGGCTGAAGGCTGAAGACTGTTAGGAAAAAGCGCAGATTGAAGCCATGTTTGGTGCAATAATCAGATGTTTCCGCTAAAGTACGGCAATCGTGCTCTTCTGACCCCTTCAGCCTTCAACCTAAACAGCTTCAGCCTGACTACGTGAGTAGTCACAATATTTAATACATTAGCAAAAGTATTAGCCGAAAGCAAGGGCGGAATTGTGAGGTTCTGTCTGAGGGCGGAGCGACATCATTATTAGACGTTCATCTTTTAATGTGTTCGATGTTCGGTTGATGGGGTCTGATTTAAGATGCTATCCACTTTTTGATACCTGGAACAACATCCTTTTCCCATCTGTCTGAAACACGCAGGCTTATAAACTGTTTATAAAGATTGTCCATTAATACAAAAATCTTTTCATAAAGAAAAACCTTTTCAAGTAAAATCCCTTCAATATCCTCTTTGGTTTCAACAGGTCCTGTTTCCGGTGTTTTAAGGCTTGAGATATTGAGGCTCTCACCTTTTATATTAAATCGCCATTCATTATTGCCTGCTTTGTAGATAAGATTGAGTTCGGTTACAACCGCTCCTTTATGCAGGGAGAGAATTCCTTCTTCAAGACCGGCTTTGTCGCCTTTTATTGTAATGCTTTCAGTTGAATCGTTTTTATTGTTTTCAAGCACAATACAATTTCCAATATCAAGGGATACAAGTTCTTTGTCTGATTCTTTCAGTATATCCTGCTGGTTTTCCATGACGAACCACAGCCAGGTGAGAAATTCATAGCCTAAAAATTTATATCGATCGTAAGATACAGATACATCAAGCATGTGCTACTCCGTGAATTTTGTGGGCGAAAGTTGTAATAAAAGATCTCGATCAGCATCTGAAAGGCCGGACATAAGATCGGCAGTAGTGTATGGGAAGAGCCTGATAAGGCTGAGCCTGAATGATTTTGAAAACAGTGTTTCAAGTTCTTCATTGGCAGCTTTCAGGTTTGAGAAAAACCACAGCCATGATTCTTCCATGTTCCAGATCAGATCATAAATATTGGGCGTGGCTGGAATGCGAAGGCTGAGAACATCAATCACATGATCTTTTATGGACTTTTTTTCGTTTCTTGATAAATGTTTCCGGCCGCTTTTCTCGAGTTGTCTGGCCATTTCTATGGCATAGTTTTTTTGTATGATTTTGGGCGGTATTGATTTTTTGTCCAGTCTCATTGAAAAAACCAGATATGGACCGATTACAAAGGAGGAGCTTTCAAAATCAGGGATATAAGGATTTTCAAATGATGTCCATCCGACAATCTTTTCCGCGTGATCATCATCTATTTCCTGGATGGCATTTTGTGTAAGGCCGTTGTAAACTTTTTCAAGAACAGGTTTTTCAAGACTGCCTTGAACTTTATAACGCGTAACAGATACTGAAGAAGATAATATACCCATAAAATTCCCCTATTTCTTAAACCTAAAATCAAAAAAAAGGTTTCGGCCTTAAATTGCCGAAACCCTATATTTTCCAATTTCCCATCATTTAGTCAATTTTGGAAAAAAAGTCTCACACGATTCTCACACGGAAAATTACCCTTTTCTTTTTGTTTATTCAACTATAGAGTTAATTTTTTATGATTGGTTCTACTACTCTAATCATAGGAAGAGTGTCAAGCGTAATTTCTCTTAAACAGGTCATCAACAAATCGGGCGTTCTTCCTTGTTTTTGGCAAATTCGCTTTTATTTCAGTAAAATAGATAATATTGCCACCTCTTTTAGAAAATATGGTTTATTTAAGATATTTTATGTTTAATATAATGCTATAATCACAGATAGTTACTTGATATAGTTTATTCAAACTCTCTATTTTTAGGTTCCTATAGTTAATTTGTCTCTTAGAATCCTTATACTATAAGGCTTTAAGGCAAATCAAAATTATTTAGCGCAACATTTAAGAATTAGTTATATGGGTTTCATGAAGGTCAGAAATTCATTGTCTTCTTGGATAAACTTTGACAAACAGATTAAGTTTAATATATATTTAAATTTTAATGAGTTACGAATAGTAATAAGGTCAGGGAAGGAAGCCAAGATTAATCCAGATAAATTGGCTATATGATAAAAATTTAACGGCGAAGTTTATTGTAAGTTGGGAAGCATGAAACTTCAAAACTTGACTATCGAGGGAGTGTAAACTTTGGCAAGGAGGATTCATTAGGACGCCATCTTCAACCAACTTTGGCATACACAAAATATTGCGGCGATAAAAAAATCGATTGAGCTGTAATTATCCTGCTGAGATGTTACGAATATTACAACATTGTGATATGGTAATTTATTTAAGATATTGGCAAGAGATCTGTGGGAATAGTCAGAAACTATGTAATAGGTATAAAACAGTTTATAATTGGTTTAAATCGGTTGACCCTATGTCGAGTTTTTGGTAACATTTTAAATGTTTTACTTGTTAACTCGTATAATTTAATAGGACCAAGAAAGATGGCGAGAAATATTGGTTATTGTAGCTGCCGGAGGCAGGAGCTTGTTTATGAAAGACAGATGGTTGTCGGTTGACGAAATCGCTGTATATCTCGGTGTAAAAAGAGACACGATTTACAAATGGATCGGCGAAAAAGGTATGCCCTCTCATAAAATTGGACGTCTTTGGAAGTTCAAAAAAGACGACGTTGATGAATGGGTCCGCAAAGGCGTAGCAAGTGAGGGCAAAAGTTGGGATGCCCCAATTGAAGAATAAGCTCATTAATCGATTTGGTTTCCGCCATAACCGTGGCGGACCTCATCTGGCCAGAACAATGATGTTAGAGGAGCTAAAACTCCTTTTTTCCTTTGTTGATGACCCTGGTGCAGGAAAATCTGATTTTTTGCAGTCAATTGTAAAAGACAACTGTCTGGGCAAACGTTCGGACAGAACCCGAAAACTGACCGCCCGCCATCTTGCGGGTCTTTATATTTTAGATCCCGACATTACGCTCTTTCGAAATTTACGATATTTCTGGGAGCGAGACACGGAGGGGCAGCCACTTTTGGCAATGATCTGCGCCATCGCAAGAGATTCAATCCTGAAATCCAGCGTGCCCTTCATGCAAAATTTCATTAAGGGGCAGCGCGTTACCCGAGAAGCCCTTGAAGAGTTTATAAACAATCTGGAAACAGACCGGTTCAGCCCGGCTACCCTGAAATCAACTGCGCAAAATATCAATTCAAGCTGGACTCAATCCGGGCATCTACATGGCAGGGTAAAAAAAATCCGTTCACAGCCTAAAGCAACCCCAGGCACTGTTTCGTATGCGTTGCTGCTGGGCTACCTCTCTGGCGTTAGGGGTGAATCGCTCTATAAAACTGAATATGCCAAGCTGCTGGACTGCTCTATGGAACAGTCGATTGAACTCTCTATCGAGGCGTCCGGAAAAGGCTGGATCGTATTGAAACGTTTAGGATCGGTAATCGAGGTTCTATTCCCAAACTTGCTGTCTGATAAGGAAATGGAGTGGGTCCATGAGCAAAGTTAAACGGCTGGTTAAATCATATGGGAAGCACATCGCCATTCCCTGGCGTGCGGATGCCGCCGCAGCGCAGCGGGTTGTTTTTTGTGTGTACAATGAATCTGACGAACTCCGTCTCCGATCGAAAATCGATGAATTCGAAATTGTGACCAAGCAGAGCGGACATAATTGGGCGCTTTTTGATCTGACAGATTCGTTTGCCCAATGGCTGACCAGCCAGAAATACGTCCGGAGCTATTTTAAAAAACCAAATCTGCTTGCCACCCTGTATCCAAAGTATCTTGAGTATATCATTGTTAGCTTCGACCGGTTTTTAGAGCAACACCAGGCAGATGAAACATATGTAGTTGTAATCAAGGGGGTGGGCTCGCTTTTCGGCTTTTTAAAGGTGAAGGAGGTCGTCGAAAAACTCGCCCCGATGGTTTCGGGGAGGCTGCTGGTGTTTTTTCCGGGAAGCTATGAAAACAACAACTATCGCTTGCTGGATGGTTATGACGGATGGAATTATTTGGCTGTACCTATTACTGCGGATAAGGATATTTAAACAATGGGGCGCGGATGAAAAACAGAGACATTTATTTAAAAGACCCTTCCTTTCAAAAATTGGTCAATGAAGGTGTTGCCAATGTTAATGACGACACGACCAGCGAAGCCCTGGCGGTATTGCGCTACGAGCTCGAAACCTTTGTTTGCGACGGCCAGTATGAAAAAGGCATGGAGCACATCCTGGAAACTTACCTGAAAAATATTGATCAGGCGCAACAACCGGCCGTCTGGATCAGCGGTTTTTACGGTTCGGGGAAATCACACTTGGTAAAAATGCTCCGGGCGCTTTGGGTCAATGCAACATTTGAAGATGGCGCAACTGCACGCGGCATCGCTTCCCTACCCCGGAACATCAGCGACCTGTTCAAAGAACTCAGCACCAGAAAAAAACGCTATGGTGGCCTGCATGCCGCCTCCGGCACTTTGGGTTCAGGCGCCGGCGGCAGCGTTCGGTTGGCATTGCTGCGAATTATCTTAAAATCGGTCGGCCTCCCCGAGCAGTATCACGTCGCGCGTTTTGTGATGTGGCTTAAAAGCGAGGGTATCTATGAAGATGTTAAAAACCAGGTTGAGCAAAGCGGGAACGACTGGCTGTATGAACTTGACAATTTTATAGTGGCCGAGGATCTTCATAAAGCCTTGGTCCAAGTAAAACCGCAGCTATTCCCTTCCCCTGAGGTCTGTACTGAAACTCTTAATAATCTCTACAGAAATGTACCGGACATCACTAACGACGAAATGTTGAAGACTATTAAGCAAGCGATCATCAGGGATGGTAAATCCCCTCTGACGTTGATCGTTCTTGATGAAGTCCAGCAGTACATCGGCATGGACAGCCGGCGCTCAATGGATGTACAGGAAGCTGTAGAGGCTTGTTGCAAAAGCTTTGGTGGCAAACTGCTGTTTATAGGCACCGGCCAAACGTCTGTTACCGGCACATCCAACCTGAAAAAGCTGGAGGGGCGTTTCACGATTCGGGTCGAATTGTCCGATGCAGACGTTGACGCCGTTATTCGCAAGGTCATCCTGGCCAAAAAGTCAGATGCCATTTCACCGCTTGAAAAAGACATGCAGGTTAATATCGGGGAAATATCCAGACATCTATCCGGCACCACTATCGGTTATAACCAGGACGATGTCCGATTCTTTGCTCAGGACTACCCGATCCTCCCAATACGTCGCCGTTTTTGGGAAAGCACCCTAAGGGTTCTGGACCCGACAGGCACAGACAGTCAACTCCGCAACCAGCTCAGTATGATCCATAAGGCCATCCAGACGAATTTGGATGCTGCTTTGGGTAATGTCATCGAAGGCGACTATATCTATTTCGATTCTGCCGACAAACTGCTTCAGACCCGAATTTTGCCTCGCAAAGTCCACGAAAAGACAATGAGTTGGATAAAGGGTTCTGAAAATCAGCAGTTGACGGCGCGTGCATGCGGCCTTGTTTTCCTTATCAACAAGCTGGCCGATAGCAATGATGAGATCGGCATAAAGGCGACCATCGATACCGTCGCCGATTTGATGGTCCAGGACATTTCCGAAGGCAGCAGCGCCCTCAGGAGCAAGCTCCCGGGACTCATGGACAAATGCGAGCTTTTGATGAAAGTCGGCGAAGAATATCGCATCCAAACAGAAGAAAGCGCTGCCTGGAATGATGAATTTCTGAGTCAGCGCAGCCAATTGGCCAATGAGGCGCACCGCGTCGAAGCGGAGCGAGATGACAGGATACGTCACAAGTTCGGCAGTGTAGTAAAAATGCTTAAACTGATGCAAGGCAATTCAAAAGTGACGCGTGAGTTTCACCCGGTATTCAATTCACAGTTACCCTCGGATGCGGATAAAAAAATATGTGTATGGGTGCGCGACGGATGGAGCATTGATGAAAACTCGGTCCGCGCAGATGCACTTCAAGCAGGAAATCAATCATCAACGGTTTATGCCTTCATACCCAAACGTTCCGCCGACGATCTGCGCTATTATCTGATCGATTACAAGGCCGCCAGCGCTACCCTTGACAAGCGTGGTATGCCCAATACACCGGAAGGCACGGAAGCGCGTGCGGCAATGGAAACCACCAGGCAGATCGCTGAAGGCAAAATCAATGAATTACTGGATGAGGCGTTTTCCGGTGCCCGCGTATTCCAGGGGGGCGGCAATGAAATACTTGGAAACGATTTGCAGGAAATGGCGCTCGAGGCAGCCGACAACTCGTTAAAGCGCCTGTATCCACAATTTCTCACAGCCGATCATACCGGTTGGTCAAAAGTATATGAGAAGGCCCGCAAGGGAGCGCCCGATGCGCTAAAAGGTGTGGGAGATGATGGCGAACCCGGAAAGAATTCTGTTTGCAAAGCTATTCTCGGTTTTATCGCAGGAGGCAAAAAAGGGGCGGATGTTCGCAGCTATTTCGAATCGTCACCTTTTGGCTGGTCCCGTGATGCAGTGGACGGAGGCCTTCAGGTACTCCTGGTCGCCGGTTTGATCTGTGCCCAGGATGACCATGGGAAAACGCTGGACACTAAATCATTGGAGCGCAAAACCATTGGCAAGGTAATGTTCAAGGTGGAATCCACCACCGTAACCACCGCCCAACGTATACAGGTCCGAAAATTGCTTCAGAAGGTAGGCATGTCAGCCAAGCAGGGCGAGGAGTTGGCATACGTTCCTCAGTTCCTTCAGAAATTAATGGACATTGCCGACCGCGCTGGTGGCGAAGCCCCCAAGCCCGAGAGGCCGGATACCACAGGGCTTGAAGAAATCCGCCTGACCGCCGGGAACGAACAGTTACTCGCGCTTTACAACCGCCGCGAGGAACTGGCCCAAACCATTGATTCGTGGTTGAATCTTGCGGGACGTATTGATAAACGCCGGCCGACATGGATCACGCTGAAACGCGTGATGGGTTATGCCAATGGCATTCAGGATGCGGAGGTTATTCTTGCGCAAGTCAAAAATATTGAAAAGCAACGCCGGTTATTGGAAGAACCGGATCTGATATCGCCTTTGGTGACCAATCTCACTCAACTATTACGAGAGGAATTGAATCGCCTGGATAAAGAATATCAAGCGAGACACGACGGAGGAATGAAGCGGCTTAAAACCGACACCAATTGGCAACAGCTCGATCCGGAAGAGCGCAAGAGCCTGCTCGCTGAACAGAAGCTGACCCTGGCAGATGCTCCCAAGATCAACGTGGCCGGCGCTGAAGAAATTGTTTCAACGCTTGAGCGAATTACATTATCGGCGCTTACAGATCGCGTGGCGGCTATGCTGTCACGATTCGATGCTGTCTTGGTTGGAGCTGCGGAACTCATGGAACCGGAAGCTCAATTTGTGAAGCTGCCGAACCGGACCATTAAGACGGAGCAGGATATAGACGCTTGGCTGAAGGATGCAAAAGCGGAAATTCAAAAAGCCCTAAAAAATGGCCCGGTCATCATCCATTAAGGAGTTGAGTGAATGCAGCCTCTGGAAAAATCGCTTCGCAATAAGCTGGAAAAAATGATCAAAGATGCGCGGGACATTGCTGAAGACGCTGCTCGGGCAGCGCTTGAGCAATTGGGTGTGGGAGAGCCCTCTGCATATCCGCACCTCACAGAAGCCGATCGCAAACTGCGTCGTAAGCTTAGAGCACATGGCCGTCAACTGGGAAATGGGCGCAATGCCAAAGGCGAGCAGGCTCTTGATAGACTCATCGAAGGGGTTGCCTACGAGCATTGGCACCGCATGCTCTTTGCCCGATTTTTGGCTGAAAACAACCTGCTCATGTATCCCGACCCGGATGATCCGGTGGCGGTAACCCTTGAGGAGTGCGAGGACTTAGCTGCCGATGAAGGGGCGTCCAATGGTTGGGAACTGGCATCCCGCTATGCGGCCCGCATGCTGCCGCAGATTTTTCGGCCTGATTCACCGGTCTTTCAACTTACACTGCCGCCGGAACATCAACAAAAACTTGAACGCCTGATAGCCGACTTGTCGCAGGGGGTTTTTACCGCCTCAGACTCCCTTGGTTGGGTGTACCAATTTTGGCAGGCCAAGAAGAAGGATGAGATCAACGCCTCCGAGGTAAAAATCGGTGCCAGGGAACTACCCGCCGTTACACAGCTTTTCACCGAACCTTACATGGTCAGCTTCCTGTTAGACAACTCACTGGGGGCCTGGTGGGCGGTGCGACGGCTGAGCGAAGCTGATCTCAAGAACGCGAAGACTGAAGGCGAACTGCGCCGGAAGGCGTCGCTTCCCGGTGTGGCGCTGGAGTACCTTCGCTTTGTCAAGGTGGAAGCGGCTTCCAGCCGCTTGAAAGAAATCGGCTATTTCCATAAAGAAGATTCCATCTCAAACCTCGCGGGGAATTTGCCTCATTGGCGACAAAAAGGAGTTTCCTATTTTGTTACCTTCAGAACAGCCGACTCTTTGCCTCACGAAAAACTGACGAAATGGAAAACTGAAAAGGAAGCATGGATAGCCGATCATTCTGAACCCCATAATGAGAAGACCAAACGCGAGTTTTATAAGAAATTTCCTGAACGCCTTCAACAATGGTTGGATCAGGGGCATGGAGAATGTCTGCTCAAGCAGCAGGATTTAAAGGATATCGTTGAAAGGGCGATGCTCCATTTCGATGACGTGCGTTATGATCTGGACGCCTTTGTCATCATGCCCAATCATGTTCATGTGCTTGTTACACCCAAAAGGGGGCATGCGCTTTCCGCTATCCTTCATTCGTGGAAATCGTTTACGGCAAACGAGATCAACAAAAGAACAGCTAGAACGGGTGCTTTTTGGCAAAAGGAATCTTTTGATCATATTGTCCGAAACCCCGCCCAGTTAGAGAAAATCAGGCAGTATATTCGGGAGCATTCTGCTTATGGTTATGACGAAAAGCGGCAGGATGCCGCTTCTACTATGTGGCAACCCGCTGCTGGAACCTTTGAAAGCTGGCCAGAGCATTTAAGTGAGCTTAAAACCCTCGACCCATGCTGTGGCTCGGGGCATTTTCTTGTCGCAGCCTTTTTGATGCTGGTGCCTATGCGCATGGAACGGGAGGGACTCTCGGCTCGCCAGGCAGTGGATCTGGTGCTTTCCGAAAACATCCACGGCCTGGAGCTGGATCAACGCTGCGTGGAGTTGGCCGCGTTTGCTTTGGCGCTTACCGGCTGGCGCTATCCCGGTGCCGGAGGGTATCGGCCATTGCCGGAGCTGAATGTGGCCTGTTCCGGGCTTTCGGTGGGCGGAAGCCGGGCCGAATGGGAGAGACTGGCTAACGGAAACTCCAAACTACGGGTTGCCTTGGTTGGACTTTATGAAGAATTCAAGGACGCGCCGGTTCTGGGCAGTCTCATCGATCCGACCCGCGGCAGAGTTGCCAAGCTGATCGGATGGAACGACCTGGCCGGGACATTGGCCAAAGCCCTGGAAAAGGAGCGCACCGACGAACAGCACGAGGCGGGCATCGCGGCTCACGGACTGGCCGAAGCGGCAGGTTTGCTGGCGGGCAAATACCATTGGGTGATCACCAATGTGCCCTATCTGACACGTGGCAAACAGGACGAACGGCTGCGTGATTTTTGCGAAAAAAATTATCCAGCGGCTAAAAACGATCTTGCCACAGTGTTTCTTGACCGCTGTCTGGAGTTGTGTGTAGAAGAGCCTTCCAGGCTCTTGAATCAAGCGACTGGAAGCCGCTTCCATTTTGGCACAGTCTCGGTCGTCCTGCCTCAGAACTGGTTGTTTTTGACCAGCTACAAGAAATTGCGTGAGAAACTGCTGAAGGACAACATCTGGCATTTGATAGCACGTCTGGGGCCGGGCGCGTTCGAAACTATTAGCGGTGAGGTGGTCAAAGCGATTCTGATTAGCCTGAGCAGGGGTAATGTAGAAGAGGCTTCCAGCCTCTTTAAGCAAAGTGGAAGCGACTTCCAGCCGCTTGATAAAAAGCGGCAGGTTGCCGCTTCTACCTTTATGCGTGGTCTCGATGTCTCTGAACCCCCCACCGCTGCAAAAAAAGCTGTCGCTCTGCTGAATGCCGAAATCAAAAGTGTGGAGCAGGCGAAGCAGTTGGAGAATCCGGATGCGCGGGTGGCGTTGGATGAGATGGATCGGGATACTGGGCTTCTTGAGAAAATTGCCGAAAGTGGCGGGGGGGCTTCAACTTTTGATTTGCCTCGTTTTATTTTTAACTATTGGGAACACCCAGAAATCGACTTAGATACCTATTTCCCAAGCCAATCATTACCCGATGGATCTGCAATTTTTACTGGTCGAAGTTTTCTTCTTAAATGGCAAAAAGGGACGGGTGAGCTTTATCAGCTAATGCAGGATAAAAAAGATCTGGAGAACTATTCAAGTGGAATATGGATAGTATGGTCTAGATTTGTAGGAAGACGAGGAGTTCTCGTTAGTATGATGCGTGGGCTTCCAGTAACTCCCTATGATGGTTTTGCCTTTGATAACAATACCGGTGTGATTATTCCAACAAATGAGGAGCATCTTCCTGCTATATGGGCGTTTTGTTCTTCTGAGGACTATGTAGCTGAGATTCGTAAGATTGATCAAAAACTCAATGTTACCAGCGGAACCCTCGTTAAAGTCCCCTTCGACCTACTTCACTGGACGAAAATCGCCGAAGAACAATACCCTAACGGCCTGCCAAAACCCTATTCCGACGATCCCACCCAATGGATTTTCCATGGCCATCCCTGCGGTTCGGTGGTGTGGGATGAGGAAAAGAAGCGACTGGAAGTCGCTTCCACCTTGCGCACTGACTCTACCGTGTTGCAGGTCGCAGTCGCCCGTTTGCTCGGCTATCGCTGGCCTGCAGAAAGTAGAAGCGGCATCCTGCCGCTTGAATCAGATGAAAAGCGCCAGGATGGCGCTTCTACCATGGAATTGGCCGATGAGCATCGCGAATGGGTGAAACGCTGTGAGGAGTTGCTGCCCTTTGCTGACGACGACGGCATCGTCTGCATTCCTCCGGTGCGTGGTGAAATGAGGGCCGAAGATCGGCTGGAAAACCTATTAGCTGCGGCCTACGGCAGTGAATGGTCATCCAACAAGAAATCAGAACTACTTGCCCAGGCAGGCCATACTTGTAAAACCTTGGATACCTGGCTCCGGGATAAGTTTTTCATCCAGCACTGCAAGCTATTCCACCACCGCCCCTTCATCTGGCACATCTGGGATGGCCTTCGCGACGGTTTTGCGGCCCTGGTAAATTACCACAAGCTTGACGCCAAGCTGCTGGAGACACTGATCTACACATATCTCGGCGACTGGATCAGCCGTCAAAAACAGGGCATTGGCAATGGCGTGGATGGCGTTCAGGAAAAACTGGCCGCCGCCGAAGCGTTGAAGAAAAAGCTTGAGCTGATCCTCGAAGGCGAAGTACCCTACGATATATTTGTGCGCTGGAAAAACATCGAAAAACAGTCCATAGGTTGGAACCCAGACCTAAATGATGGCATACGGCTCAACATCCGTCCGTTCATGACAGTGCCCGACGTCGGCAAGAAAGGCGCAGGAATTCTAAGGGACAGGCCTAACATAAAATGGATGAAAGACCGGGGCAAGGATGTGGCATCAGCTCCCTGGTATCACTTGGGACCAATATATGGCGGCAATGAAGGTGATCGTATCAATGATCATCACCTGACTCTTGAGGAAAAACGAAAAGCAAGAGAACAAATAAAATAGCAATTATATTGTACGATAACATTAAAGATGTTGGTATGCACAATCCATGTTTTATAATATGCACAACGTCAAATGGCCCAAAGATGAAGGAGGAACATAATGCTTAAAAGACTCTACGCCAACAATTATCGCTGCCTGGTCAATTTTGAGATAAATTTCGATGAACTGACTTTGCTGGTGGGACCGAACGGCGGCGGAAAGTCCACCCTATTTGATTTGCTATACAAGATTCGTCACCTGATAGTGGACAATGCTAAGGTCGGCGAAGTATTTTCTCCGGAGGATATTACCGCCTGGGTCAATAAAAGCGAACAGTCCTTTGAGCTTGATGTGCAGGGTGAGGATGGACTCTTTTCCTACAAACTTGTCATATCCCACAATCCCGATATTAAGAAACAGAGAGTTGATTTCGAACATTTATTGTTAAACGGCAAGCCGTTGTTCGAGTTCAAGCAGGGGGAGGTTAAGCTTTACCACGACGATCACAAGCCCGGTCCGGAGTATTCCTTTGACTGGTCTGTTTCGGCCCTGGCCACTATCGTCTCAAGGCCGGACAATAAAAAATTGACATGGTTTAAGGAATGGGTTCAGATGATGTTTATCGTCAGCCTTCAGCCAAAGTCCATGACCTCGGAAACAGCGGAAGAATCTAATTGGCTAAACCGGGATGGGACTAATTTTGCGTCATGGTATCGCTACATATCCCAGGAGCACCAGGACAAAATTTTTAAACTGACAAAGCAACTGCGAGAGACCATTCCCGGTTTCCACGCCTTCAAACTTGAACAGGCCGGAAAGCATAGAATTCTAAAAGTCGGGTTTAGCAGTGGAAATGAAAACAGCGCACAAATCTATTTTGACTTTGAACAACTCTCTGACGGCCAGCGCGTCATGATTGTTCTTTACTCGCTCCTGCTTGGTTTGCAGGACATGGGGCATACCGTCTTCATTGATGAACCGGAAAACTACGTCTCCTTGCCCGAAATTCAACCCTGGCTCATGGAACTTAACGATGTCTGTGGGGACGGCTTCCCCCAGGCCATACTTATCAGCCATCACCCCGAACTGATCGATTATTTTGGCCCCGAAAGCGGCAAGTGGCTCGAAAGGGATCCCCTCGGCCCAACCCGCATCAAAAAGTTGCCGGAAAAGATTGAAAAAGGGTTGAAGCTCTCAGAGCAAATTGCCAGGGGGTGGACGGAATGAGCAAACGACGCGTGAAAATCGTGCTTCTCTGCGAGGATTCCCAACAGGAGGCTTTTACCCGGCGATTTCTTAAGGGCATGAGGTGGAACACGAGAGAAATCCGGGTGGAAAAAAGTCCATCAGCCCTTGGCTCTGCAGAACAGTGGGTAAGGGAAAAATTCCCACATGAACTCATGGCTTATCGGCAACGGCGACAACGGGCGGCCTCTGCCTTAATCGCAATGATCGATGCGGATAATAGAGACGTACAAGATCGGATCAATGAATTTGAAGAGGAATGCAATTCAATGGCAATCGCATTTCGAACCGATGGTGAAGCCGTGGCCATTGCGGTTCCTAAACGAAACATTGAAACCTGGATCCATTACCTAAGTGGCCGGCCGGTGAATGAACAAGACCCTTATCCAAAATTAAAAAGAAAGCGGGAGTGCAAACCGGCAGTGGACCATTTGGTGGAACTGTGTCACTCAACCGGGCTTGCAACAGATGCCCCCCAGGCAATGGTAGCAGGTTGTGACGAATATAATGTCAGAATAAAACCGATCAGATAGCATAACATTAAAGGTGCAAAAATCAGAAAAGACCGCACCTTTAAAAGCATCTTTAACCCGTTTCCAGGTGCAATTGCTGGCCCGGATTAAAGAAGACCTGTCAATTTTCCGTGGTGTATTAGCTGAGAAACTGGGTAAAAACCAAACAATAGTGATGCGAAATGTTCAAAAAATGAAACAAATTAGTGTGTTGAAACGAATCGGTTTCAAAAAAACCGGATACTTGGAGGTGATCGGTTGATCAGAGTTGTCGACAGGCTGGTAAAAGCCATCCGTTCCGCAGCAGTATATAACCCGGACGTCCAAGTAGCCCCGGCTTGTATTCTCTGGCCTGACCGAGATTGTCAATGGGAAGCCATTATCCCTCGGATGCAAATTGAGCTGCCGGAACTGTTTGTGCTTGGCGACTATGATATTGAAAAACGAACCGGTCCTGCTATTTGGCTTCGATGTGTTTTAGCGGGAAAAATTTCCATTAAAAATGAAACTCCGGCGGAAAACCAAGTGAATGAGAAGAAGGCTTGCTATCGCGTAGCCGAAAACGTTCCCATTTTTTACCTTCCCGGATTCAGCCGTCAGGATCTCAGGGCGGTCGAAAGCTGCCCTGACCTCCTAAAACCTCTGGCAGAACTGCAATATAGTGGGGTCATTTGGTCTCAAATCAACGCCAAAGACTGGACCATACTGTCTTTTCTAAAATCCGACCAGGGTGGACTTGGGCTTGATGTTGCTCAGGATAACAATGCAAAAAATGCTATGCAATTGGCGCTTTATCGCCTTTTGGATGAAGATATCAGCCTTTTGAAAGGCAAGCGTCTGGATAAAGACTATTTCAACACCCTGTTAACCGGAGGGGACCCGGTGCGAGATCTTCTGCAATGGTTGGATCAGGGCGATGTCTTCCGTTCAAGCAGGGGTGAAAACGAATGGGTCGCCTTTGTGGAGGTTTGCAAATCGCAGCTCGCATTTAACCCACAAGATGACGGTCCACTGTCCGGCGCTGAAAAGCTGGCAATCCATGTTGGGCCTTGGCAATCGATCTGGGAACGCTATTGTGAAGCCCCGAATCGCTATCCCAACATTCCGGCCCATATCCGCAAATGCACCATGCCGCTTGAACTGTTTGCAAATGCAGAAACACACGGTGGATGGCCTCAGTGGAACGAAAGCAAAGAAAAAGACCTTCGAAAAGCCCTTTCCGCGCTGGGAGATATGCCCAGTCATGAAGCTCGAAATCGAATCACAGAACTCGACAAATCCCATCGTGAAAGACGAAAACTGGTATGGGTTGAGCTGGGCAAATCACCATTGGCGCTGGCTTTACGACCCCTCGCGATTCTTTCTGAAATAACGGCAAACCCGCTGACGGCAGGTTCGACCAAGGATCTGGCAACCGGCTATTCCAACATGGGCTGGAAGGCGGATGCCGCGGTTTTGAAAGCGCTTTCATTTGTGAAAAAGGAAAATGATTTTCAGGCCGTGACAACAACGATCCGTTCCATTTATATGCCGTGGGTTGAAGATTCCGCGCGCTATTTGCAAAAACAAGTCGATCAATCGGGATGCCTAAGTGCAGCAACTTCAAGCCGGAAAACACAATTGAATGCAAATGGCGAGTGCATCTTGTTTGTAGATGGCTTGCGGTATGATCTGGCTCAGCAGCTATCCGAACTTCTGACTAAGCGAGGTTATAAGGTCGCAGGAGAAGCCTCCTGGGCTGCCTTGCCCAGTGTGACGGCCACCGGGAAACCGGCTGTTTCTCCGGTTCGGGAATTCATTGAGGGGGGAGAGGCAAATTCAGATTTTGAGCCCTTACTGAAGGAAACCGGTCAGTCAATTAAAGGCGGGTATCATTTCAAAAAACTTTTAAATGCGAATGGCTGGATCGTATTGGAAAAGTCGGAATCCGGAGATGGAAAGGGAAACGCATGGTGTGAATTCGGGAACATCGATCACGAGGGACATGAGCGGGGGTGGAAGCTTTCCAGGTTTATCACTGGATTGTTGTCAGAAATTGCCGACCGTGTGGGGCAGCTATTTGCGGCGGGATGGAAAACGGTTAGGATTGTCACGGATCATGGATGGCTATTGCTGCCGGGCGGACTTCCGAAAACCGATCTACCTGCTGCCCTGGTTGAAAACAAATGGGGGCGTTGCGCCGTTATCAAGCATGGAGCCATTACTGAGGAACGATTATTCCCCTGGTACTGGAATCCAAACCAGAGCTTCGCGCTGGCTAACGGCATCAGTTGTTTTAAGGCAGGTGTGGAATATGCCCATGGGGGATTAAGCCTTCAGGAATGCCTGACGTTAGAGCTAATAGTGAAATCCGGGGCGCCGGCCAGGCAGGAAAGCTCGGCTGGAATCACCGATGTTGTCTGGAAGGGGCTTCGATGTAAAATAGCCGTGGAAGGTGATTTCGCCGATATATTCTTTGATATCCGGATGATAGCGTAGTTATGAATGTCAAACCCGTAAACGAAAATGGAATAGGATCGGTTGTCGTTGAAAATGAAGATCTTGAAGGTAATGAAGCCTCAATTGTACTTCTTGATAAGGATGGGAGGCTAATTGCTCAGGAAAAAACGATTATCGGCGGAGGTACGGATTAATGGAAATGGACCATCTGGATAAGCTGGCTGCCTTGACACTTGACGGATATTTGGTGCGTAAAGATCTGGTACGAACATTCAGCCGTCAATTTCCAGTTCCAACGTATGTCGTAGAATTTCTTTTGGGAAGGTATTGTGCAAGCACAGACCCTGAAGAAATCGAGGAAGGGCTTGAAATTGTACAGCGCCAATTACGGTCCAGAACCGTAAAGGCTGGCGAGGAGGAGCTTTTTAAAGCCCGCGCCAGGGAAAAAGGCGCCGTCAAGATTATTGATTTGCTTAGCGCCAGGTTGGATGCCAAGACCGACTCCTATCTTGCTACATTGCCAAGCCTCCAACTCAAGGACGTTCGAATCAGTTCTGAGTTGGTCAACAACCATGAGCGTATGCTGACCGGTGGCTTTTATGCGGAAATTACCTTGAGCTATGATGCCGCTATCGCACAGGAGAAAAGCGGCCGCCCGTTCGGAATCGAAGGACTTCGCGAAATCCAGCTTTCAAAGCACGATGTGTTGGATATTCTGAAGGAGGCTCGTAACCAATTTACAACTGCGGAATGGAAACAGTTTCTTTTACGTAGCATCGGCATCAATTCTGATAATCTTTCCGAAAGGGCTCAAAATGCCTTTTTCCTGCGAATGGTTCCTTTTGTTGAACGCAATTACAACATGGTCGAACTTGGGCCACGGGGTACTGGAAAAAGCCATCTTTTTCAGCAAGTATCTCCTTATGCCCATCTGATCTCAGGTGGCAAGGCAACTGTGGCACAAATGTTTGTACACATGGGGACAGGCCAGAGAGGCCTGGTGTGTATGTATGATGTTGTCTGTTTTGATGAGGTGTCGGGCGTTTCATTTGACAAGAAAGATGGTGTCAACATAATGAAGGGCTACATGGAATCTGGCGAATTCAGTCGTGGAAAGGAAAATATTCGCGCTGACGGATGCCTCGTGTTGGTGGGTAATTTTAATGTAGATGTTGATCACCAGCAACGGATAGGTCACCTTTTTGGACCGCTGCCACAAGAGATGCGTGATGACACGGCTTTTATGGATCGCATCCACTCTTACTTACCGGGGTGGGATGTGCCCAAGATCGATAAAGGCCTGTTGACTGACCATTTCGGGATGGTCAGTGACTTTTTTTCTGAATGTATGACCCATTTACGCAATCAAAGCCGGGTATCAGTACTTCAAAATCGTGTTTATTTCGGTGGGGCATTGAGCGGTCGAGATACCAATGCCGCAAATAAGACGATTAGCGGTCTTTTGAAATTACTTTACCCCGGTGGAGATGAGGAGATACCGGACGAAGATCTCGAATGGGCAATCCGAGTAGCATTGGAAACTCGCAGGCGGGTCAAGGAGCAACAAAAACGTATCGGCGCCGCTGAGTTCCGGAATACACATTTTAGTTATGTTTTAGGAGATGAGGGTGTTGAAAGGTTTGTATCAACACCGGAACTGCATAGCGAAAATAGTATCGGCAGTGATCCGCTAGAACCCGGTCAGGTTTGGACAATCAGTCCCGGCGGTATGGATGAACACCCAGGATTATTCCGAATAGAAGTCAACGAGGGACTTGGGGCAGGTTTAAAAATTCTAAACAAACCAATTCCGCCTGCTTTTAAAGAGAGTATGAGTTTTGCAGAACAGAACCTCTATGCCAGGTCAACATCCCTTGTGGGTGATAAAGACCCGCGTCACCATGAATTTACCGTGCAGCTACGCGCTTTTGATGCCGCGAAATCGGGGGCAAAATTGGGAGTTGCCGCTATTATAGCTTTATGCACAGCTCTGCTCAAGAAAAGTATACGCGGTGGACTCATTATTGTAGGCGAGATTAATCTTGGCGGTTCAATCGAGGAGATTCACAACTCGGTAACTATGGCTGAGATAGCCGTCGAAAAAGGAGCAACCGCCCTGCTGATGCCCATTACCTGCCGTCGCCAGCTCTTTGATCTTTCAGATGACATGGCCACAAAGGTGGATATCCAGTTTTATTCAAATGCCCGGGATGCATTACTGAAATCGATTTTGGAATAGTGGATGTGATATCTGCTATATATTACAAAATGCATAATACTTTTGATTTCAAATAAATATCACAACCTCACATTTCATGGGAACTCCATCTTAATGCAGATCAGCCAACACAATATCTTGTGTATGAATTTTAGAGGCATTGGCAAATGCCAAGCAGAACTCCTACCGTATATTTACCTGATATCATGAAGAAAAGATCAATATTGACTTAGCATATCATTACAAGAAACTCGCTCAAGGAATCTCATCGCTTCTGTCAAAAATTTCCAGTTTAAAATTACATCCTTCATAGGTCATCAGCATTCTACCAAATTCATCCCATTTGATTTCTTTACCATCGATCACAATTAACGACTGGTGTCCATAATCATCATCAGACTCAAGATTACTATCAATTTTTGCTCGAACAACATTACCTTTTGAAATCCGCCAGCTATTGGTCGTGTCGCTCCTTTGTAAATGTTTCCTACTTAAAGCTCTCCGCATCCGTTCAAACAGTTTTCCAAACAATTTCGACCTGTGCGGTTAGCTTTTAGCCATTAGCGATTAGCTTTTGGATAAAACTGTTCAACATCCTCTTTACCTCCTTGACCTGTTGATTAAGTTCTCTAAAATCTCTCATTTCCACCCATTTTCAATGCTAACGGCTAACCGCACAGGTTGAAATTTTGCCGTTAATAAATCATCTATAGTTCCAAAACCACATAGAAAAGTCTTCAAGCAATTGAAAATTATTTGAATCTTTATCAACCGCTTTTAATTCCGCCAATGGAAGAGCAAATTTTCATTGTCGCTCTTTAGAATTAACGACGATTTTTCTTTTTTGAAGCCTTTGCTTGTTTCCGCTTCTTTTTCTTAGCTTTCTTTTTATTCTTTTGAGATTTACTGGATGTTTGTTCATTATCAGAGGGATAGAAATCATTCTCTATACCGGTTGATGATGAAAAAGTTTTTGATTCTTCATTGAAACAGGCCCACCAGGACATACTACCATGAATATCATCTAAACCGTGTTGTTCAAGATCAATTTTTAATCTTTCAAGACACTTATTTTTACCGAGCTTCAGAGCATCTTCAAATTCACTGTATGGAATCATCCCTGGCATAATTAGCTCATCATCATACGCCTGCTTGATTATTTCTATGATCTCTTCTGGATATAAATTACATACAATAATAGCCATAAGACCCCAGAAATCAGAAACCGCATCTGTTTCTTGCCCGGTAAATAACGTTCCAAAAAATGTTACAACATCTTCTCTTGAAACATATCCTTCAACAACAGCATAAGCTAAAGCCTCGCAAGCGGATATTCTACAAAAATCGTCAGCCTCTTTGTTCAAAATTAACGACTTAATCAATTCAATAGAGCCACCACAGGTATTTAATAAAATAACGGGAAGGTTTGACGTGGTAATATCGCCGAATAGTTTATCTGGTAAATCATCTGGAAGGCTAAAGAGATCAACAATGACTTTATGGGATGCAAACTCTTTAAAATGTCCCAGCAACATTACCGCATACATATGATCGTTTAAATTTTCATCTGAAGCATATATTTCAGGATCCGCAAGAACTGTTTCAAGAATCTTTATCAGGTGGGGAGTGATCTCTTCCTTGAAATTAACGGCAGCATCTATTTGTTCTCCTTTGTAAACACCATCAAATATCCTGAAAGATTCGAGTATCTCTGTAATTGTATATTCTTTATCGACCTCAGAATCATTTTTCTTATCGATATTAACGACAAACAGGTCAGGTTCTCCGTAATTAAAAGGATTATCATATGGTTCGACTGTGTATGTTAATCCTTCTACATGCTTGAATCGTTTTAATGCTTCCGGTTCCATAGCGAACTCACCACATGAACACCCATAGTCATCTAAAATATCGTTTAATTTAATTGTATCGATTCTGTAATCCTTTATGTTGAAACTTGCTCCTTCAAGGCATTCTTTCAAAGATTCCGGTGAATCAGCAATGTAACATGCATTTTCATTATATTCATAGCATTCTTCAAAGAATATGAACGCACTATATCCAATTATTGGATTATCCTTATTTTCCATTTGATGTCCCTTAATTCACATTTCTTGGTTAAAAATGGTAAATTGCCCTTCAATTCGATCTATGATGATCGCAACCAATGTTTCCAGCTTGGTTTCATCCAATTGAACCCGCACCAAAGGTGCGCTATTTAAACCTATTCTGAATAAAATGTCATCAAATAGTTGTACTCGCCAATATCAGTGATTTTACCTTTTCTAAAGCCATATTTTGTAACCATTTTTTCTACTTCATCTTCAGATAATCGAATACCAATTGGTGGCCCCGGTGGTCCTTCAATCTTTTTAAATTCAATAACGGCGAAACATCCTCCTGGTCTGAGTAAGGTTTTAATTTCTCTCAAAACAGGGTCAGTTTGATTTGCTTCTTCAAAATCATGCAAGACAGTCGCCATCAAACACAAATCTACACTGTAATCATCTATATCTATTTGTTCAGTCGTATCAGCAAGAAGGGGCATGATGTTGGTTATGCTTTCTTTTTCGATCTGCTCCTCCAAAAGTAATAGACCATCTTTCCAGAGGTCTACAGCGTAAACCAATCCTTCATCGCCAACGATTCTGGAAAGAAATATAGAGTAAGCCCCTTTACCACAGGCTAAATCAAGTGCAACAGAACCTGATTTCAATGATAATATTTCTGCCAACTTTTTTGGATCAATTAATTCAAAGCTGCTTTTACCAGCGCCTTTGGGTTTCTTTTGATTATCATTCATATCGTAAAACTCCACTTCTACTAAAAAGGAAATTCCAGGATCTCTGCTGCTGACCCCGTGAACAGTTACCTATAGACTTTCAGATAAATAATTTCACTGTGTTATCAGTCGTCGACGTATAACTAATACGCCTTCCTCCTTCTGGCCTTGTGAAATTAATTATCTGAAAGTCTATATTTACATAGCCTGGAATGAGGCGTGTGAGGCAATATCTGTTTATGAAAAAGCCAGAACAAATTCTCATACATAATAAAAAAGCCTTTCAAGGTGCACTCTTGAAAAGCTTTTTAATATTTTGATTTAATTTACTTTTAATTGGTGGGCCGTGAAGGAATCGAACCTTCAACCTACTGATTAAGAGTCAGGTGCTCTGCCTGGTTGAGCTAACGGCCCAGTGAGACCCTTGCAAAACGCCCCCATTTGTCCAATTTCGGCGTCAGGCTCAAATTTTAAGCCTCGAAATACTCAATGTATTCCTACATTTAAAATTTTCGCCTTCCTTGAACTTGAACAAAATTGAACGTTTTTCAAAGGTTTCAGTGAGACTTTTGAACTTGAATCCCGCTTATAGCAAGAAACATTTTTTTAAAGGTCTCATTTATTAATGACTGAAAACAAAAAATTTTTCTAACAAATTTAGTAATTGCTGTCAATTTTTTTTAATTTTTTTTTACGAGTTCATCTTTCTTGACCTATTAAAACGTATCTGATATTTTTGTAAAAATTTAGCCTTTTGAAAAATAATCTGACAGGATAACAGGATAAACAAGATTTGTAAGCGTTCACGGAACATTGAAATTAGAAATTGGAAATTTGGCCTTCATGCTTTTGTACCGTTCTTCCCAATTTCCAATTTCAAGTTTCAAGCCGTGAACGGCTACAATAATTTAAATCATGAATATCTTGTAAATCCTGTCCAAAAAAATAATATTTAAAAGTGCTAAAGTATTACATATTTTTTAATTTATAATATAAAGGGTATGGTGTAAATTCTCAAAGGAAAGGATGCTGAATAATGAATCGCGAAAATTCCAATAAGCTTTTCAACATGGCTATTAATGTAATCCCAGGTGGTGTTAACAGTCCGGTGCGTGCTTGCAAGTCCGTAGGAGCTGAACCTGTATTTATTGATCATGCAGAAGGATGTATGATTTATGATGCAGATGGCAATGGTTTCATCGACTACATTGGCTCATGGGGACCAATGATACTTGGGCACAGGCATCCGGCGGTTATTAAGGCTATTGCATCTGTCCTTAATCGCGGCACAAGTTTTGGAGCGCCTACAGATCTTGAAATAGTGCTGGCTGAAATGGTTATAGATGCGGTTTCTTCTGTTGATATGGTTCGTATGGTTAATTCCGGCACAGAGGCTACAATGAGCGCTATAAGGCTTGCCCGGGGGGTAACCGGTCGTGATGCAATAATTAAATTTGATGGATGTTATCACGGTCATGCAGACACCCTTCTTGTTGAGGCAGGATCAGGCGTTGCCACATTAGGCATCCCAGGAAGTCCCGGAGTGCCTGAATCCTTTGTGGCTCACACCCTTTCGCTGCCCTATAATGACATAGAAAGTGTTAAGAAGGTTATGGATGAGCAGGGAGATAAAATTGCCTGTATAATAGTTGAACCAATTGCAGGAAATATGGGACTTGTAAGACCTGTTGACGGTTTTCTGGAGACTTTAAGGGAAGTAACTGAAAAGAGCGGCAGCATACTGATATTTGATGAAGTTATGACGGGTTTCAGAGTTGCATACGGCGGTGCTCAGTCTTTGTATGGAATATTGCCGGATATTACATGTCTCGGTAAAATTATCGGAGGAGGATTACCAGTTGGAGCTTATGGAGGCAAGCGTGAAATCATGGAACATATTGCGCCGCATGGGCCTGTATATCAGGCAGGGACTTTGTCAGGCAATCCGGTTGCTATGGCCGCGGGGATTGCAACACTCATGCAATTAAAGAAGCCTGGATTCTATGAAAATCTCGATAAAAAGGCAGACCTTCTTGCAACCGGTCTTGAGAAAGCTGCGGAAAAGGCAGGAGTAAATGCCAGGGTTGACAGGGCAGGCTCAATGCTCGGCCTTTTTTTCACGGATAGAGATGTTAAAAATTTTGAAGATGCAAAGACCAGTGATCTTGATATGTTTGCAGCCTATTACAAGGGTATGCTGGAAAAAGGAATTTACCTTGCTCCTTCCCAGTTTGAAGCGCTTTTTGTTTCGGCAGCACATGAGACAGAACACATCGATAAGACAATAGAAGCGGCAGAAGAGGTGCTAAAAGATTTAGGCTGAAGGTAGATAGACCGAAGGCTGAAGCCCACTTTTACCTTCAGCCTTCAGCCTATCCACCTGTTTTTTATGGAATGCTTTTTAATTTACCTACAGAAAGGTCATGAAGTGGAATAAGTATATCTGCCATTTCCTTTAATTTCTGCATTGAATCATAAGCTTCCATGACATTTATATGCACGCCCGGTGCAATGGCCGGACCTGATGAGGGGAAATTTTTATCATTACAGCACAAACCAGTGATAATGGCTTTCCCTTTTGATGTATTTACAGATACAGACTGGCCTCCAACCGAATGGCCGGGAGTAAAAATCACATCAATTCCATCCAAAATATTTGCATCTCCCTCTATCTCAATTACATTAACATCATCAAGAACGTCAGGATAATATCTGTGATCAACAGGATGTGGATTTTTTAAAAAATCGTGTTCTGCTTTTTGCACATAAACATCAGCATTTGAGCATTTATAATCATTTTCACAATGATCATTATGAAGGTGGGTGTGAATAATCACATCTATGTCTTCCGGCTTTAAATTTAATGTTGCAAGAGCGTCCTCAAATTCAAGTATATCAAACCCGCAGTTTTTTCTCACCTCGTCAGACACAACAAATTGTTCAAGTCCTGTGTCGACAAGTATGTTTTTATCCCCACCTTTTAAATAAAAAACATAGATAGGCAGTAAAATCCTTTTTCCGTAATCATGAAGATATGTCATTACACCCTGATCAGTCTCATTAATACCGACAACCAGAGGATGAATAGTATATTCCTGCATCATACACTCCTTGTATCTCTTTTGAATTTCTATCAAAAAATAATCTTGTGAAAATACCGGCTAAAAGGGAATATCATCGCCAATTGTACCCGAGCCTGACGACTTGGGGGGGGGGCGTATCAGAAGCCTGAGTATTTAAAGGTGGCTCATCTGAATTTGCAGAATCTCTTCCACCTAAAAACTGAACATCAGATGCGACAATTTCAGTAGTATATCTTGTAACTCCGTCCTTTTCCCATGATCTTGTCTGTAAACGGCCTTCAATGTAAACCTGCTTGCCTTTTGAAAGATATTCGCCGCATATTTCTCCAAGTCTTCTAAAAGCTACGATACGATGCCATTCTGTGCGTTCTTTTTTTTCTCCGGTAGCTTTGTCCTTCCACTCTTCAGATGTAGCTATACTGAAATTCGCGACAGCAGCGCCATCCGGAGTATAGCGTACTTCGGGATCTCTGCCCAAACGTCCGATCAGCATTACCTTGTTAATACCTGACATATTTATACCTCCCTAAAATTATTAAAATTATAATGAAAGAGTTTATCCTGCATTTTTTCGACCTGTGCAGTTAGCTTTTAGCCATTAGCAGTTAGCTTTTGGATAAAACTGTTCAACATCCTCTTTACCTCATTGACCTGTTGATCTTGCATACAACTTATAAAACAAAGTTGCTCTTGATGTCAATCATAGCAAAAGACTTGCTTGTTTTTTTATAGAGGTTAAACAAACAATTTTATGAAGAGGATTGTCAGGATACCTGCTGATACAGGTGTCATAATCCAACCAGCAGCAATTTTGGCGACTATTTTGGCGCTTACAGTACGTAATCCTCCTACGATACCAACCCCTACTATAGCGCCTACTATAGCCTGAGATGAAGAGACCGGGACGCCGATTTGAGTAAAGATATGAAGGGTAAATGATAGCGCCAAAATGGTAACAAAGGCAGAAAAGGGATCCAAAGGAGCAATTCCCTTGCCAACGGTAAGCATTACCTTTTTGCCATAGGTGATAATACCAAGGGCAATGCTGAGACCACCAATTAATGAGGCCATTCCCGCTGACAGTAATCCTGACCCCACATAAACGCCGGTTACATTAGCTACATTATTCGAGCCAAGCGAATAGGCCCCATAGCAACCCGCCACAATAATTCCAGTAGAATAAAGGTAGTTGAGGTGGGTAATGTTTGTAATGGTCTTATCTAAAACATATCTTAAACTTCGGTGAAGAAAGTATGCGAAGACGATAGCGCCAACAGGGGTGACTATCCAACAGATGATGATTTTGAAAAGCTTGGAGAAATCTGCAGTTCCTGATAGAATTCCGGCGCCTATAACTGCGCCGATAATTGCTTGGGAAGCTGAGGCTGGAATAGCAAAATAAGTGAGAACGGTCATGGTAATGCCGGCCGCCACTGAGCAATAAAAGGCCTCTATACTGAGAAGGGTGGAGAGTTCGGCAACAGTTTCCATGCATTTGGGGCCTTCAAGGAGAGCGCCGAATAACACGAAGATTGCTGTTAGAAATATAGCTGTTCTATATTTTATAGTACCTGTTGCGACGCCTGTTCCGAAAATATTTGCAGCATCATTGGCTCCAAGGCTCCAGCCCAGAAGAACACCACTCAAGACCTTCCACATAATTTACTACATCCAAGTCCTTAAATCATCAAGAGCGGATTATTTCATGCTCACATTTATAATTTGGAGATAATCACTGGCATCTTCAACAATATCACTTATATTGGTAAGCCCTGATATAAAATCAGATAAGATTTTCCCCTCCCAGAAATTGCTTATAGGTATTTTATGAATGTCCTTAATTAAACTGAATTTGATATCATCGATCTTTTTCTCATAAATTCTTATAGCCAGTGTTTTCTCTCTCAGGTCATCTCGTTTCAACAGCGCCTCGAATGTTATTAAGAGCATTTCACAGATCTTTATATTTAGATACGCGATTCTAATACATTCACTTTTTATCTGTTCGGGAATTTTTCCATCTAAGCAATAATGAGCTGTGTCTCCAAGTACATCAAAAACATGATCGACAATCTCAACAAATCTGCACAGGTCTGGTCTGAGGTATGGTAGAAAAGCGCCTTCATATATTTTTGAGATAATTTCTCTCCGGATAGAATCACTTTCACGTTCGAGATCAATTAAATTCCGCATAAGATTTCGGTCGTTGTTTTCTAAAGCTGTTCTGAACAAGTCACAAGCAGAGCAGAGGAGTTTGATATGTTCCCTCATATTGTCTGTAACTTCCTGTTCTTTTTTGCTAAGGGACAGAATTTTTTCAAAAATCATGCTCACCTCTTGCCCTCATGATCAGAGTGCCTGCCATAAGGTCTAATAAAGCGATTACACCAATAATTTCTTCGCCGTCACATACAAGAATTCTTGCAATTTTCTTATTCTCCATTAATGATGCGACTTCATTTATGTTTGCATTCTTATCGACACAGATCGCCGGCTTTGAGGCAATTTCTGAGACTTTAATATCTTTGGGATCCAAACCTTTGGCCAGCACTTTAAAAACTATATCTCTTGCTGTGATAATTCCATAGTTCAAGCCTTTTCCTGGAAATCTGACCATTAACGATCGAATTCGTCTATCGACCATTTTTTCAACCGCATCATATACTGTTCTATCAGCGTCAACAAATTCTATTTTCGTTGTCATGAGTTCTTGTACTTTCATATCTTCCCCCGTTCTTTTCACCTAAATTGAGCAATTTTTTACTCGACCTGCACCAATCTTTTGCGCACCAAGGACTTGCGAAAAGTCTCGACATATCCATTGGTATGCCTACGCTTTTCGCAAACCTTGCTGCATCAAAATCTTGGCACATTTCTTCGCAAAAAATCGCTCAACTTAGGTTTTATTCAAAAATCCAGAGATTTGATAGAGGCTGTTTCAGAACCTCTGGATAAGTAATTTTGGTTTGAAAAAAGTCATAAAAGATGTTTTTTCCATCCTTGTTTAAATATTATAATTATCGTAACTACTCACGTAGTCAGGCTGAAGCTGTTTAGACTGAAGGCTGAAGGGGTCAGAAGAGCACGATTGCCGTACTTTGGCGGAAATATCTGATTCTTGCATCAAACAAGGCTTTTAATGCGTTTTTTCCTAACAGTCTTCAGTCTTCAGCCTATCTACCTGAGTAGTTACCAATTATCATACTTTGACAAAATATGTTAGCAAAAAGGAGGTAATATGCGTTTCCCTCATCTTTTTTCGTCGGGACGAAGATGTAATCGCTGTTGGTGATGCTAAAATGCCGGGTAATATCGGCTCGGCATTGAGAAGTGCTGTGGAGGCAGCACTGGTTATATAATACCCTCGTTTCGCTCCCTCTATTATAGCAATTTTCATAAATATGTTATATTTAAGGTATCTGAACTTCAAAACGTCTCGCGAGATAGCCTGCAATGGGGTTATCCGGTTTTTTACTAATTTTTGGTCAACAATCATGAAATCTGTGGGAATAGTCAGAAAAAGTGAATTAAGAACTGGAGAAATACATGGCAAAAGCCAAAAAGAACAACAACAGCGAAGAACCGATAGAAAAACAGCTCTGGAAAGCAGCCGATAAGCTCAGAAAAAATATTGATGCCGCTGAATACAAGCACATTATTCTGGGATTGATATTCCTGAAGTATATTTCTGATGCTTTTGAAGAGTTGTTTGACAAGCTGAAAAAAGGTGAAGGCGAATATGCCGGGGCCGACCCGGAAGACAAAGACGAATACAAGGCAGAGAATGTATTTTTTGTGCCGGAAATTGCCCGTTGGTCTTATCTGCAATCCAAAGCTAAATTGCCGGAAATCGGCAAAGAGGTTGACCATGCTATGGATGCCATTGAAAAGGATAATCCTTCGCTTCGGGATGTGTTGCCGAAAGTGTATGCAAGGGGCAACCTTGACCCCACCAATCTTGGCGGTTTGATTGACCTTGTTGGAAACATTGCTCTGGGTGATGCCAAAGCCCGAAGCGCCGATGTGCTTGGGCATGTATTTGAATATTTCCTTGGTGAATTTGCTCTGGCAGAAGGCAAAAAGGGCGGCCAGTTCTATACCCCGCGAAGCGTTGTTGAACTGCTGGTAGAAATGCTGGAACCATACAAAGGCAGGGTGTTTGACCCCTGTTGTGGTTCCGGTGGCATGTTTGTGCAGTCGGAAAAGTTTATTGCCGACCATCAGGGCAGGGTGAATGATATTTCCATTTACGGGCAGGAGAGCAACCAGACCACCTGGCGGCTGGCAAAGATGAATCTGGCGATTCGGGGCATCGACAGTTCTCAGGTGAAATGGAACAACGAAGGCTCATTTTTAAATGACAGTCACAAGGATTTAAAAGCCGATTATGTGATTGCCAATCCGCCCTTTAATGACAGCGACTGGAGCGGCGATTTTCTTAGAAAAGACGGCAGATGGAAATACGGCACACCGCCCATCGGAAACGCCAACTATGCCTGGATACAACATTTCCTGTATCACTTAAGCCCCAGCGGCCAAACCGGTTTTGTTTTGGCAAAAGGAGCCTTGACTTCCAAAACATCCGGTGAAGGAGAGATCCGCAAAGAATTGATTGAAGCCCGCTTGGTGGATTGTATCGTCAACCTGCCTGCCAAACTGTTTTTAAATACCCAGATCCCGGCCAGCTTATGGTTCTTGAGCCGCAATAAAGCCAACGGCAAATTTCGCAACCGCACAGATGAAATCCTCTTTATTGATGCCCGCAATATGGGGCATTTGATCAATCGCAGAACACGGGAGTTTTCAGCGGAGGATATTGCCACCATCGCGGGAACCTATCATAACTGGCGCAATCCGGACGGTGATTATGAAGATGTCAAAGGGTTTTGTAATTCCGCTTCAATTGAAAGAGTGCGGGAACTGGATTATGTGCTGACACCGGGGCGGTATGTGGGCTTGGCTGTTGAAGATGATGATTTTGATTTTAATGATCGGTTCAGCAAGCTGAAAGCGCAGTTTGGGGAGCAGTTGAAAGAGGAAGTGAGGCTGAACAAGCTTATCCTGGAAAACCTCGGAAAAATTGAGATGAAAAATGGCTGAGAATAAAATTGTTAATGCTGACAATCTCCAATGCCTTATTTATACCATTCGTGGCGTTCAAGTAATGTACGATACTGATTTGGCTGAGTTGTATGACGTGGAAATAAAAAGGCTTAATGAACAAGTAAAAAGAAACCGGGAAAGATTTCCTGAAGAGTTTATGTTTCAAATCACTGATGAAGAGTTCGCATCTTTAAGGTCGCAAAATGCGACCTTAGAGATCGGCAGAGGCAGGCATCGAAAGTATCTGCCCTATGTTTTCACAGAACAAGGGGTAGCGATGCTATCCGCAGTATTGCGAAGCAAAACAGCGGTTAAAGTCAGTATACAGATAATCAAAGCCTTTGTTGCAATGCGTAAATTCATTACGAGAAATGCTCAGATTTTTTACAGGCTTGACGCAGTGGAACAAAAGCAGCTTAAGCACAAAACTGAAACAGATGAAAAATTTGACCGGATATTTAAAGCCATAGAATCAAAAGAAATCACGCCGAAGCAAGGGGCCTTTTTTGATGGCCAAATTTTTGATGCGTATCAATTTGTTTGCGACCTTATCAGAACAGCACGGAATACAATATTAATTATTGATAATTATATTGATGATACTGTTTTGACCCATCTCACAAAAAGAAACAAAGGTGTAAAAGTTACGATTCTCACAAAAACAATATCAAAACAACTGGCATTGGATATAAAGAAATTCAATGAACAGTATCCGGCCATCAAGATAAAAAAGTTCACGAACTCCCATGACAGGTTTATCATCATCGACAATACCACAGTCTATCATTTCGGCGCTTCCCTGAAAGACCTCGGAAAGAAATGGTTTGCATTCTCGAAGATGGATATCGGGGCGGTTGAGATGCTTTCAAGGTTGGAGGGGATGAAGTGATGAGTGAGTGGATACCGCATAATTTAGGGGAACTGATTGAGGTTCAAAATGGCTATGCTTTTAAATCGAAAGACTTTGATGATTTTAACGGTATACCCGTAATCAAGATAAAGAACGTTGCCTCTGGTGAATTGCGAATGGATGATATTAAGTATTATCCACTTACGATTGCAGGATTGGAAAGATTTGTAATTTCTAAAAATGATATATTAATTGCTTTAACCGGTTCTCATGTTAACCAACCTTCTTCGATCGTTGGAAAAGTTGCCAGATATACAAATGATGAAATATCTTTATTAAATCAAAGGGTTGGCAAGATATATTCGTTGGATGAGAAAGAAACTAATGAAGACTACATTTATTGGTTTTTTAAGCAGTGGGAAGTTACACTTGAATTAGCTCTTAATGCTGGAGGAAGTGCGAATCAAGCTAATATTTCAGGAAAATTAATAAAAACACTTGAATTAGAGTTGCCCCCTCTCCCCGAACAGCGCGCCATCGCCTCGGTGCTTTCCAGTCTCGATGACAAGATAGACCTGCTCCACCGCCAGAATAAAACCCTCGAAGCCATGGCGGAAACGCTTTACAGGCAGTGGTTTGTGGAGGAAGCGAAGGAGGATTGGGGGAAAACTATACTTGGTAATGTTGTTGAAACAACTTCAGGGGGAACCCCATCAAGAAAGAAAATGGAATACTATGAAAATGGAATTTATCATTGGATTAAATCGAAAGAATTGACAGGCAGCTTCATTATGGAAACAGAAGAAAAAATAACTGATGAAGCGCTAAGAAACTCATCTGCTAAGCTATTGCCTAAAAATTCAATCCTGATTGCCATGTATGGTGCTACAGTTGGAGAATATTCAATAATTTCAAAAGAAATGACATGCAATCAAGCTATCTGTGCTTTAAAACCAAATGAACAATACCCTTATACATTTTTATTCCTGTTAATCAAAAACATGAAAGAGGAATTAATCAATATAGCTGTCGGCTCAGCTCAACAAAATATCAGTCAACTATTGATAAAGCAGATACCGATACCTCCCCCTGACGATAAAATATTAGAATTTCACGTAAAAACAGAACGAATTTTTGAAAAAATAAAAAAGAACATTAAACAAATCCAAACTCTAAAAAAACTCCGGGATACGCTATTGCCAAAACTGATGAGTGGTGAAGTCCGGGTGAAAATATGAAAAATGGTTCTATAACGGGCGACGGCAACAAACAAAAGGGCAACCACAAGGGATTGCCCTTACTGGTACGGAAAAATCGGGCGAACGTACATTGGGCGAACACATAGGTTCTCCCCTACATGCGATGATTCAATGGTTTAAAACAATGACCACCAATGAATATATTCGGGGTGTAAAAAATAATGATTGGCCACGGTTTAACAAAAAATTATGGCAACGCAATTATTACGAACACATTATCCGTAATGAAAAATCCTGTTATCAAATATCGGAATATGTACAAACCAATCCCGTGAAATGGCAGGATGATAAATATTATGTCTAAAATCACCGAATCCGCGATAGAAAAATTCGCCATAGAACTCCTTGAAAAGCAGGGCTACCAATATATCTACGCTCCTTCCATTGCCCCGGACCTGTCTGCGTCCGACGTACAGGCAGGCAGCGAGACACCGGAAAGAGAATCGTTTGAAGATGTGCTGCTCATGGAGCGATTGCAATCAGCCGTCGGCAGGATTAACCCGTCTATTCCCGCGGATATCCGGGAAGACGCTATCAAGCAGATTCTAAGGCTCAATTCCCCGGAACTCATTGCCAACAATGAGGCCTTCCACCGGATGCTGACCGAAGGAATAAAGATCGGCTATCAGAAGGACGGCTACAACCGGGGTGATCTTGTATGGCTCATTGATTTCAAGAATCCGGAAAATAACGATTTTCTGGTTGCCAACCAATTTACCGTTATTGAAAACAATGTCAACAAACGCCCGGATGTAATTCTTTTTGTCAATGGCCTGCCTCAGGTTGTTATTGAACTTAAAAATCCGGCGGATGAAAACGCAACCATAAGAACGGCATTCAAACAACTGCAAACATATAAGCAGTCTATTCCCGGGTTATTTACCTACAACGGCTTGATGATTATTTCTGATGGTCTTGAAGCCAAAGCCGGTTCCATCTCCGCGGGATTCTCCCGCTTCATGGCTTGGAAAACAGCGGATGGCAAGGTGGAAGCCTCACCACTCATTGGACAACTGGAAACCCTGATCAAGAGCATGTTGGATAAGAAAATTCTTCTGGATCTGATCCGTCATTTTGTTGTGTTTGAAAAATCGAAAAAAGAGGACAGGGAAACAGGCATCATTACCATCCAGACAGAAAAAAAACTGGCTGCCTATCATCAATATTATGCTGTAAACAGAGCTGTTGAATCTACGTTAAGAGCCGCTGAATATTTGCCTGAGCAGAAGAAAGCGCAATCGGAAATGATTGCGGAATCCCCTGCAAGTTATGGCCTGCCGGGTGTAAAAAAACAGCCTTCAGGAGATCGGAAAGGCGGCGTGGTATGGCACACCCAGGGAAGCGGTAAATCGCTTTCCATGGTTTTTTATACGGGAAAGATTGTTCTGGTAATGGATAACCCCACGGTTCTGGTCATTACCGACAGAAACGATCTGGACGACCAGTTGTTTGATACCTTCGCCGCATCAAAGCAATTGCTAAGGCAGGAACCTGTGCAGGCGGAAGACAGAGGCCACTTGAAGGAGCTGCTCAAAGTCGCATCGGGCGGTGTGGTGTTTACCACCATCCAGAAATTCCAACCCGATGAAGGCAATGTTTATGAAACCCTTTCGGAAAGAAGAAACATCATTGTCATTGCCGATGAAGCCCACCGGACCCAGTATGGTTTTAAAGCCAAGACCATCGATGCCAAAGATGAAAACGGCAATGTTGTCGGTAAAAAAATCGTGTATGGCTTTGCCAAGTATCTGCGTGA
>JAJSZW010000018.1 GCA_030262895.1 Deltaproteobacteria bacterium
AGCTATAATTCTTGCCAAAAAACCTTTAGTCTCTAGGACATGTTCTTTCCCAAACCTATCTTGATAGGAAATAGCGATTTTAGTTCGCCTTACCACTTCTCCTTGGTAATGTGGTAAAGACATGCATGCTTCTTTCTTTTTGTCTTTTTGCCCTGATGTAGATAATATTTTGGGATTAACTATTATCAATGTATCATCAGGTTTATCATGTTTGTTTGGGTTTATTACGGATACTTTTAATTGAACACCAACCTGAGGTGCAGATAATCCGACAGCAATTTTATGCTGATAAAATGTTTCAACCAAATCATTAATAAAAGATTGAAAATCATCTCCAAAATCATCTACTTCCTTAGATTCTTCCCTTAAAAGAGTTTCTTTTGTGCGGAATTTATTTTTCTTCAATTGCACTAACGATAAAATACTCATAATCTCTCCTTAAAAAACCCATCTCATTTCGTAATGAAATAATAATTTTGGATTTCGAACTCTCCATGTAGCCTTTTTGTTTCTATCTAACTCGCATTTCTTAACTTCAAATGGTTTGTTTGCTCCAAGGCTGCTGGAAACCTCACAAAACACAGAATCAATTTGCATAGTTTCAGGGAATGAGACATTCATTATTAATAAATCTGTTGGTTCCTCAATCGTAGCAGAAATAAAAGGAACCATTTTATTGTTATTATCAGCTAAATCCCATACTAATTCTGTTTCAACGGTGTCTCCTTTTTTCAAGCTATGCTGGAATAATATTTCGTAAAATTGAAAAATATTCTTTTTAATTGTTTTTTGAAATGTTTGACCTTTAATATTAGAGCAGACATTATTCTCGGAACTTCCTGTCCAGTGATACTTGTCATGATAGGCATTCAAATTATTAATTAGTGATTTTAGGTATATCCTTTTTTTATAAAAAATATTTTCTCGAATAGAGAAATCTATTGTTATTTCTTTTTCTAGAATCTTACAATCAAACTCTAAATTAGGATATATTGGCTTATTCTTTCTGAATTTCTGATATACTAAAATAAATATTAGCAATAAAAAGCTAGTAGTGATAATGCTCAAATAATTTCGATAACTTGATAACATTTTAATTGTATCGGCAAGTATCTTTGATGTGAATAAAGATGAGGACGCAACAAGAATCAAACCCAAAATAATTTTCAAACCATCCCATGTAGCATTGGCTAATAAATATTTAGGTACATTCTTTATTTTCACTTTATTTCCTCCTGACTCGAAAGTTTTTTAAACCGGCTAACAATTTAAATGTTAAGAAATAAATCAACGATATTAGCTATCCAAATATTATTTCTTGATTTGCATTGTGTATTAACCTTATTTTTCTTAAAAAAGTAAGAAGACTGTTAGATCAGGCAAGCGATGTCATTTTTTCCTTTAATATATAGTTTCCAGCTAAATATCAAATTCAAAAATACTTAACAAGCGCCATTTCGTTTTGAACCGCCGAATTTCGATATTCAATAACAAGCCCTATTCTTTGGGTCTGTAGTACCAGGGAGAACAAAAGATTCTAAAACGAATTGCAAAGGGGAAAACAAGTATAAACAAAATTCTGATCGTCATTTGATATATAGTAAACCATTCAATTTTTCGGATGGATGTTATTACAGGTGGATTTAAAATAATACGGAAATCAAGCCCTCTTTTTCTGCCCCATGACTTAAGAGGGTGACAGAAAAAAATTTCCTCGCCGGCATAGACCAGTTCACTGAAACCTCCTGCGCCCTCAAAGCCTTCCCTGAGACAATAGATGAAACATCCGGCAGCCAGGCCGAACTTTACAGATAACCAGTTCCAGAAATCTACAAATTTTTGAGCAAATGGATGCAATGTTTTGTCTGTAGCAACAACAACTCCGCCGCCACAGCACATTTCGGTTGATAGATTAAACAATGCGGTTTGCAGAAGATCTGGCGGCAGGATAGTATCGGCATCTAAAAATATTAGATATTGCCCTTTAGCGATCTTTGCACCGGCATTCCGCGCGCGGGAAATCTGGTTAACAGGCTCATATATTACACGGGCACCGTTCTCTTTAGCTATTTGTGCGGTATTATCCGTAGAATTATTGTCAACGACGATAATCTCTCCATTGGCTTCAACTACCTCCATAGCTTTCTTAAGGAAATTTAGAGTGTCTGGAAGCCATTTTTCCTCGTTATAAGCAGGAATTATTACTGAATAAGAAATAGTCATATCGTAATAGTCCACCACGGATTTTCACGGAATTACACTGAATTATCAAAATACCCTTCTCAACACCGCGAATAGCCTGCAATCCCACTATAGCACTCATAAATCAAACCTGCTAATAATTTACAACAATAGAAATTCAGGCTAACGGGGATTGCAAGTTAATATCAACTATGTTAATTTTATTTTTTTATTCCGAGCAATTTTAATATCAAGCTTGAGTTTTCAAAAGGAGATGTTTGTGCATAAAGTTTTATTCCTTCCTCACAATAAAGAAATAATGGTTAAAGATGGAGAAAGTCTTATCCGTGCTGCCATGGAAGCGGGAGTACATATTAATGCCTCGTGCGGCGGGGAAGGTGTTTGTGGAAAGTGCCGCATCATCATTGAAGAAGGAAAAGTTGACGGAGGAATATCTGAGAAATTAAACGAAGAGGATATTTCCGAAGGATACCGCCAGGCCTGCTTGAGCACCATAATAAGTGATATAGTTGTCCGTGTTCCCATAGAATCAGAGATAGATGCCGGTGTGCTTAATATGCAAAGCACCCCGCGGCGGGCTGCCCTTATAAAGGAAATAAATCTGGAGGATTTAAAAGAAAAAGGTCTTTTCATACCTGCTGTAGAGAAAAAATACCTTGAACTTACTGAGCCGACCGCACAGAACAACAGACCGGATGTAACCAGAATAGTCAGCCATCTTAGGGAAAATTATAATAAGCACCATCTGGAAATTGAGCTTTCTGTTATTCGAAAAGTACCGGACGTAATAAGAGAAGATGGTTTTAAATTTACTGTGACAATAGCTAATCCTGTCCGGGAAAGCGGCCTTATACGTATTATAAATATTCAGCCCGGTAATACCACTGACAGAAATTTTGCAATTGCCATGGATATTGGCACTACAACAATATATGGTCAGTTGATTGATCTTAAAACAGGCAGCGTCCTGTCAAGTTATGGCGATTTTAACGCACAGATAAGCTATGGCGAAGATGTTATAAGCAGAATTGTGTATACCGAAAAACCAGGAGGACTGGAAAAGCTTCAAGACGTCGTTATACAATCTATTAACAAGATAATAGACCGAATAATAAAGCAGGCCGATGTTGATGCTGACGATATTTCAACTATAACGCTGGCCGGCAACACAACCATGACCCAGCTCATGCTTAAAGTGAATCCCAGGTATATAAGACGTTCTCCATACGTTCCAGCCGCAGCTTTATATCCGCCAATAAAAGCGGCTGATCTGGGAATAAATTTAAGTGACCATGTTACAGCACTGGCTTATCCTAATGTCTCAAGCTATGTGGGTGGAGATATTGTAGCCGGCATCATGGGATCGGGGATGTACCTTTCTGAGGAAATAACTCTTTACATGGATATAGGAACTAATGCGGAAATCGTTATCGGCAACAAAGACTGGCTTGCCTGTGCTGCCTGTTCTGCGGGTCCGGCATTTGAAGGCGGCGGCATCAAATTTGGAATGCGTGCCACAACAGGAGCTATCGAAGATTTTTCCATAGATCCTTTTACCCTGGAGCCCATGAACATAACTATTGGAAATGTCAGGCCAAAAGGCATCTGCGGTTCGGGGCTTATCAATATAGTGGCAACTATGTTTGAAATGGGTATTATTGATAATCTTGGTAAATTCAACCACGAACTTGATACAAATCGCATACGTAAGGTTGATGGAATATATGAATATGTACTTGCGTTCGCTCATTTAACCCGGATAGATAGAGATATTGTTCTCACAGAGCCGGATATAAATAACCTTATACGGGCAAAGGGCGCCATGTACAGCGGATGTATGACTCTTCTTGAAGAGGTGGGTCTAAGTATTAATAATATTGACCGTATTATTTTGGCCGGAGGTTTTGGAAGCTATGTAGACTTGGAGAAGGCCATGATCATAGGACTGTTGCCTGAAATAGATCCTGATAAAGTTACTTTTATCGGCAACGGATCGCTAATGGGGGCAAAAATAAGTTCGCTCACAAACAGCATCAGAAAAGATGTGGTAGAGGTGACAAGAAAAATGACAAACTTCGAGCTTTCGGAAACTGCCTCTTTTATGGACAATTACGTGGCCTCTCTTTTTTTACCTCACACAGATATAAGTCTTTTTCCAAAACTAAAAGCACGCCTTGAAGCTCGAAAGGCTGTTAAGATAAGGAGAAAGGTTTGAAGATAAAGTCAAAAGCCCTTGAAGTAAATATAGCCGACTATCATATTGATGTCACCATAGATGCCAAATATTCAGTTCTTCAGGAAGTCATGTCCAAGTATTATGGACTTATGGATGGATTGAATACCTTTCTTAAAGAGCTTTCTCATCCCTACAGGAATTGGAAATTTATTATACAGGAAGCAAGAAGTTATTCTCTGGACTATTTCTATCTTTTAAAAAACCATCCAAAAGGCCATGAAGCTGCAGCTCTTTTTGTAAATATTTTTACGACCGCAATTAAATCAAGTGACGAAAAAGACACAAAAGCCGACGGCGCTGACAATTTGCTGCTCTTTCTGCAGAAAATTATTAAAGACTCCGGCCCGGATATCAAAAGATTTGTGCCGGTAATCAATGACTCATTTGATCACATCAGGAATTACAATGATGAAATCTTCTTCCTTTTTATTAAAAGTTTCTATCAAATTAAAAAGCCAGCCAAAGACCTTTTAACATATTCATCTAAAATAAATATAAGCTATAAGCCAATCAATCTGCTTCTATTAAAATATTTTAAGCACTCATATTCATACTGGCTAAACGAGGAAGACCCTCATATCTGGTTTGAAAAACAAGCGGATTTAATTGATCAGGGCTTGAATTTAAAAGAAATTTTTAATGGGATATCCCATAACCAAATTAAACAATGGAATCTCGATCTGGATGATATTGCCCTGGAAAAAGAAATTGATTCTGAAGAACTTTTAAAAAGCCTTCTACAAATGCCGGGATACAAAGAAATTGTTGAAATATACAGGCAAATTCCTCACAAGCTTCTTCAAGAAGGAATCAAGGCCTGCGAAGGAAATAGATGGAAGCTTTTGTTCCTTTTCCATATTATGAATACTTCAGGACTGTCTATGATACATGAGGAAGCTTTAAGGGATATAAACAGAACTGTAGGCTGGCTTATAGAAAATGAGAAGTACTATAATATAGACAAACTTATTGATAAAACTTTTTCTATTTTAAAAACTCGAACAAGCAAGTTTCCCGCCGTAGTTCTGAACTGCGTGCTGAATATGGGTAAAGGTGTCTACAAAACAGATGAAATTGATCTGGTTAATCTTTTTATTGATTCAACAATCGATCTGGGCTTTCAAGCTCCAATGATAGAAGGCGTTGGAAACGACTGGCAAATAAAAGTCAACAGCACTCATATCAGCAATATAAGAACCTGGTTAGAGCTGATCGAGCTTAACCCGAAATGGTCGGCGAATTTTCTTTCCTGCCTTATAATCCATCTTTCTATCAGCGGTGTATTTATCAAAGATACCGATCTGTTCCCAAGAGATATCACAAAATTCTTAAATAGCGATATTGAACCGGTATATAATCTTGCCAAGCAGTTGATGAGGCTGTTTCCGGTGTATTTTAATGATATCGGCGCTGAAGGAAAACTGAGAGACATTTCTACTGATATCGACGATATAATCGGCAGAAAAGATGTGCTTGTCCATTTTCTACGAAAACAAAGCCATGTTGAAAGTAACAACCTGATAATCAGCTTTATGGAAGCTGTCCTTAATTTCTGGAAGACCAAAGAAAAAAACCTTCTTGAGCCATTTGTCCCGCCAAGCATTTATAGCCAAATCACCACTAAAGGGCCATATATTGACGGTGTTCACCTTGCAATGACAAGACTTGAGCAAAAAGGTTTGAACTTACCTGCTGACCTCATTGCCATAAAAGATGAAAAAATAAAGGAACTTTTTGCAGATATTAAAGAAGTGCCGCAAGTAGATCTGGAAAGGCTGAAACTCGCAATATCTTTTTATAAACTTTTAAACCAGAAATACAATCTCGATTTTATTGAAATGGATCATTATATTGCGCAGCTTAAAGTCGAAGCCTTTCCGCATTTGGACAGGCTGAAAAAAGCTCTGGCTGAGCCAAGGCTCAAGAAAAAACTTTCCATGCTGATCGATTATATTGAATTGTTAAAAAAACTGATTCTGTCACATAAGTCATATGAAGCCAGAGAAGATATTTATAAAAAAAGGCATATAACAGTAGATATACCATCAATGTATGGATACTACCATGAATTGAAATTTGATGCACTTGGTCTTACTTTTCGAATAGAATCTTTGGTGAATGTTCTTTTTGAAGAACTTATTCAAAATATTGACCTCGGCCTTATAACAAGAGCCGCATTTTACCAGATTTACGACCGCTTGATTTTGTTTGACAAGGCATTAAAAGTAAATGGAATTTCTTCAGTTGAAATGGAACGTCAGATAGAATTTCTATCCCATTCACTTGGAACAAGAGGATTTACTTTTACTCAGTACGTCGATATATTTAAAGGATTTGCCAGAGCGGTAAAAAATATAATAAATGACTATTTTAACAACATCCACGAAGAGAATTTAACAAGAATTTTAAATCAGATATCAATCGACCAAACACTACCCAAATACCTCCCAAAGGAAGGCATGGCCGACCATGAAAAGCTGAAACACAGAATATCTGAAATCTTTTTGCGAGATAGAACATCTCTTGCGCTTGGACTTAGACAGCTAGACGTTTTTTTAACTAAAATACTAAACACCCTCTTCCAGCAATCCGACAAACTACCCAAAGATAAAGTTCACCTGCTGCTTAACTATGATCCCCAAAGGGCTATGACCTCCATAGTTGACAAAAAAAGCAGGCTTTTCGGAATAATTCATCTCGGCAACAAAGGTCTTAACATAATTAAGATGAAAAATTATGGCTTGCCTGTCCCTCCTGGTTTTATAATTACCACAGAAGTATTTCGTTGCAGAGAAATAGTTGACAGCTATCCGCCGGCTGAACAGAATTTTAGAGAACAGGTCGCTAAAAATATATCTGCTTTGGAAAAGCTCAACGGCAAATCATTTGGAGATCCAGCCAACCCTTTGCTTCTTTCAATTAGAAGCGGTTCTTCCATATCTCAGCCCGGCATGCTGGATACTTTTCTCGATGTTGGGATTAATGAAGAAATAGTAGAAGGCATTGCCGCCCGAACCGGAAATGCCTGGTTTGCATGGGACAATTATCGCAGATTTCTTCAGTGCTACGGGATGTCATTTGATATTGAAAGAAACACATTTGACGCAATCATAAGTGATTTCAAAAAAAAATCAGGATTACCTTATAAAAGAGAGTTTACCGGCGAACAGATGAGAGAGATTGCGCTGACCTACAAAAAAATTATAAACGATGCCAAAATTTATATTATAGAAGATCCTTTAGAGCAATTGCACCTGACCATCAAAAAAATCTTTGGTTCATGGGATTCATCAAAAGCAAGAACTTACCGTAAAATTATGGGTATATCTGATGACTGGGGTACTGCCGTCACCGTTCAGGAAATGGTTTTTGGAAATCTTTCCAGTTCATCCGGCAGCGGAGTAATCTTTACACATAATCCCAGATGGTCCGGCGACAGCCTGAGATTGTGGGGTGACTTTACCCTTGGAAACCAGGGAGAAGATGTGGTTTCAGGACTTGTTAAAACTTTACCTATCTCTATTAACCAGCAGGAAATAGAAATGAGGGAAACCGACATAACACTTGAAACACATTTCCCCGATATTTATAAGGCTTTAAAAGACTGGGCCAATGAACTAATTTATAAAAAAGGCTGGACTCCGCAGGAAATAGAGTTTACTTTTGAAGGTCCTTCAATAAAAGATTTGTACCTGCTTCAAACCAGGGACATGGCAATGAGAGAAAGAAAAAAGGTACTAACTTTTGACCCTGAAGAAATAAATAAGGCAAAATATTTGGGCCGTGGTATCGGGGTAAGCGGAGGAGCAATGAACGGCAGGGTGGTCTTTACTCTGGAAGATATTAATAAATGGAAAAAATCCGAACCAGAAACATCTTTAATCCTTGTCAGAGGAGATACTGTCCCTGATGATATCAGGGAAATTTATGCGGCTGATGGTCTTGTAACAGCGCGCGGAGGTTTAACTTCCCATGCGGCAGTTGTTGCTCACAGGTTAGGGAAAACATGCGTTATCGGTTCAGGCAATCTGGTATGTAATGAAAAAGAAAAAAAATGCCGCTTTAATCAGGTGTTTTTAAAATCAGGGGATTATATAAGTATCGAGGGACGGGAAGGTTCAGTTTATCAAGGTGAAATTAAAGTGAAGGAAAATTAATATGACCGTCAATAGCACTATTTCAGGAGGAGTAAGATGGGGATGAAACTTGGCGTAAATGGATTTGGAAGAATCGGAAAACTTACTGTATGGCATCATGTAGCCAGAAAATACTTTGATGAAATTATAATTAATATCGGACGGGAGGCCGGCACATCCATTGAGGATATTGCTCATTATGCAGGCAGAGATTCAAATTACGGTCTGCTGCACGGTTTTCTTTACGGTCAAAAAGCAGCGCCTGTTATTCATGATCTGGATGAAAAAAACGGCAGCATGACAATTGACGGTATAAAGGTTAAATTTTTAAGGACTTCCCGGAATCCGCTCGAACTTGGCTGGAAAGATCATGGCGTTAATCTGGTAGTTGACACAACAGGGCAATTTCTTGATCCAACCCTTTCTCCAGACCACCCTAAAGGTGCTTTAAGGGGACATTTTGAGTCAGGAGCAGAGAAAGTTATAGTCTCAGCTCCATTTAAGATAAAAGATAAAAGCAAAAAAATGCCGGAAGACGCTGTAACCACAGTAATGGGAATCAATGATAATGACTATGATCCCAGACGACATAAAGCGATTTCAAATGCATCCTGTACTACTACTTGCCTGGCTCATATGATGAAACCTATTCTCAACTTTTTTGGCCATAAAAAAATTCTTTCTGCCTCAATGGCGACCGTTCATGCAGTCACGGGGTCACAGGAAGTTCTTGACCGTCTGCCAAAAACAGGGACAACCGATCTGAGAAAAAACAGAAGCGTAATGAATAATATCATACTAACCACAACAGGAGCAGCCACTACACTCAGGCTAGTCATTCCTGAAATGGAACAAGTTGGGTTCATTGCTGAATCTGTAAGAATTCCAACTTCAACGGGTTCTCTTATTATTTTAGTAATCAATCTCCAGGAGGAACTGTCTGGAGAACCGATAAGAAGAAAATTAATAAACAACATGTATATGCAGGCAGCGGCTGAAGATCCAAACGGATATCTGCACTATACAGACATACAGAATGTCTCTGGTGATATTATAGGGATACCGATTGCAGCAACAATAATAGAAGGCCATGAAACTCATACCAGCACCGCTGATGTTAAAATAGATTTGAAAAAAGTGTCCGGATTAGACAAAAAAGTTATTTCTTCATTAAATGACACAATCATAAGAATTCCCGTAACTCAGTGCGTCATATACGGCTGGTACGATAATGAAATGGGAAGCTATGTTAACATACTTGGTGACAGGACTGTTTCAGTGGCAGAAAATATGTGAGGAAGTACAGGTGGATAGGCTGAAGACTGAAGACTGAAGACTGAAGGTAGAAGGCTGAAGAGTGAAGAGTGAAGACTAAAAATTAAGGATTCAAACACCCTTCAGCCTTCTACCTTCAGCCTATCCACCTTCAGTATATCTTTCAGCCTTACAAATTCTTCAACTGTAAGGGTTTCCGCGCGTCGGGTTGGATCTATACCTGCATTTTCCAGCGCATGCCTGGACGTTTCAGCAGCAATATGAAGCTCGCTGCCTGCAAGAGCATTTTTAAGATTTTTTCTTCTCTGCCCGAATGCGGCTTTTATTACTCTATAAAGGAACTCTTCATCATCTGAATATTTCAGGTTGTCTTTAAAAGTTATCTCAAGAACCTCGGAATCAACTTTTGGTCTTGGGAAAAATTGAGATGCCTTAATATCTGCGACTTTCTTTATTTTCGCACAATAATTGAGCATAACGGTAAGTCTTCCATATTCTCTACAACCAGGATGAGCAGTAATACGTTGAGCAAGTTCTTTCTGAAACATAAGGATTGCGCGGCTTACAGCATTTCTGGATTTTATAAGTTTAACAAGAACCTGGGAAGAAATATTGTACGGCAGATTTCCTAAAACTAGTATTTTAGGATTGGCTTCTTCAATAAATTCCTCAATATTAACTTTCAGGATATCTTTCTCAATTAAAATAACATTAAAAAGGCTGTTTGAAGTAAGTTCTGTTTTTAACAAAGAGATTATCTTATGATCCTTTTCAACTGCATAAACCTTTTTTGCTATCCGGGCAACAGGGATCGTAAGGGCTCCCAAACCGGCCCCTATCTCTAAAACAACATCTTCCGGCATGACCCTGCAACGGTTCACAATCATTTCCGAGGCAGCAGGATTTTCCAGAAAATGTTGGCCCAACTGCTTCCTGGCATGCATTTGCCAGGCGGCAAGTAGTGTTCTGGGTGATGTCATATTCGAGATTTCTTTCGCAAGCGAAGTTTAATAAATATTCTGCGGGTTATAAAATAGGCCGCTATAGCAGGGAGAAAGCCAAGAATAACTCCGCCTGTAATCATAGCAATAGTAACATCCGCTCCCAGTTTTAACAGCTCTAAAATCGACTCATATTCTGTACTAAAAGGAGCTGAATTGCCAAGAATAGATATCCCAAGATCGTAGCTACCCTTGTAAAAGAAAGGTATAGTAATAGGATTGCTGAACCATACGCCGATTGCGGCAGCGGCTTTGCTTCCCCGTAAAATAAATGCCAGAGCTAAGGCAATAACCGTATGAAAAGGAATGGTGGGAGTTACACTGATAAATACTCCTATAGCCATTCCAAGAGCAACATAATGTGGATCACCATTAAGCTGTTTAAATCGAGTTATAAGATGCTGGATTTTCTCCCTCAAATTCATTTAATTTTACCCTGTCTGATGGTTTAACTATTACTAGTTTAAAACTAACATCAAAAATTATTAATTTCAACATTTCATTCTTTAGGAAGAACAGGAAGATTTCTTGACTTTGTCTATATCATTAAGTAATATTTATTCGGCTTGAAACTTGAAATTGGAAAGTAGAAATTGGGAAGAACAGTACAAAAGCATGAAAGCCAAATTTCTAATTTCAATGTTTCGTGAACGCTTACTATTTACCACTCACCGAAGGAGGATCTCATGGCAAAAAAAAGGGGGAAATCAGTAAGTTTCGATGCAATGGTTAAATTTTTTATGCGGCATTATGATATCCCGACAAAAAAAGATGTAGCCGGTCTTATGACAAAGATAGATCATCTGGAAGCACTGATTAAGTCAAAATCAGCGCCCGGCAAAAGCAAACGTTCAGCCAAAGCTGCTCCTAAAAGAAAAGAATTCGGCCCTACATCTTCTTTAACAGCTTCTGATATGGTCATGGGAATCATTAAGAAGTCCAGGCAAGGTGCGGATTTTGCCGGAATTCAGGCTGAAACGGGCTTTGGAGAAAAAAAACTTAGAAATATTATATTCAGGCTTAACCAGATGAAAAAGATTAAGCGCAAGAGCCGTGGTGTATATATGGTTTCATAGATATCTTCGATATGCTGAATTATTCATATATGCATACATAAAAGGTTCGAAGTGTACATAATTTGTAGCCGTTCACGGCTTGAAACTTGAAATTGGAAAATAGAAATTGGGAAAAACAGCACAAAAGCATGAAGGCCAAATTTCTAATTTCGACGTTCCGTGAACGCTTACCATAATCTTATATTTGAACTCACGAATCAGACAGCCAAATCTCAACTAATCAACTCCGCAAGCCGGTTATATGGATAATACTTTGGATCAAAACAATCCCAATATTAAAGAAAACGACAATATCTGCGGCTATTTAATAAAAAAAATAGTAGAACTTAAAGAAATAAGATCGATTTTATATGATATAGAGCATACTGCAACGGGTGCCGGACATATCCATTTAAGTAGCAATGACAAGGAAAATACTTTCGGTGTAGCCTTTAAGACAGTACCGACTGATTCAACCGGTGTCGCACACATCCTGGAACATACTGTTCTTTGTGGTTCCAGGAAATTCCCCGTACGTGATCCTTTTTTTTCCATGCTGAAAAGAAGTTTGAGCACCTTTATGAATGCCTTTACTGCATCTGACTGGACGATGTATCCTTTCTCTACACAGAACAGAAAAGATTTCTACAATCTAATGGATGTGTATCTTGACTCTGCCTTTTATCCTGACATTAACGAACTCAGCTTTAAGCAAGAAGGACACCGCCTTGAAATTGAAAATAATATAAAAGCCCCTGAGTCATCTCATTTGGAGTCATCTTATTTGGAGTCATCGCATCTGGTTTATAAAGGCGTAGTTTATAATGAAATGAAAGGCGCCATGTCATCACCGGATCAAGTAATGGCTCATGCCCTGTTAAATAAGCTGTACCCTGATACAACATATAGTAATAATTCAGGTGGCGATCCCGCTATAATACCCAGTTTATCCTATGCTCAACTTAAGGCTTTTCACAAACGGCATTATCATCCGAGCAATGCTTTTTTCTACACATATGGGAACTTGCCTTTAAAAGATCATCTGTCTTTTATTCAAGATAAAATTTTAAAAGACTTTACAAAAATCGACCCTGAAACAGATGTTCTCTCTCAACCCAGGTGGGATAAACCCATAAGGGCAATTTATCCATATCCTATTGGTAAAAATGAAGATCCATTAAAAAAACACCAGACTTGCGTCGCTTGGCTGACTACAGACATAAAAGATTCTTTTGAAGTACTTGTTCTTACTCTACTTGAACAAATCCTTCTTGGAAATTCAGCATCGCCGTTGCGCAAGGCTTTGATAGATGCAAACCTTGGAACAGCTCTCAGTGACGGAACAGGGTATGACTCAAATAACAAGGACACCATGTTCGTCTGCGGGCTTAAAGATGTTGAAAAATCCGTCTCAGGCAAAATTGAGTCCATCGTTTTTAATGTTTTAAATGAACTTGCAACCAGGGGCATCGATAAAAAGCTTATAGAGTCAGCTATTCATCAGGTTGAATTCCATCGCAAAGAAATAACCAACGCTCCTTACCCTTATGGTCTTCGCTTACTTTTAACTTTTTCCGGCAACTGGCTTCACGGAGGCAAGCCCGAAAGGGTTCTGCAGTTTGATGCAGATCTTCGCAGGCTTCGTGATGAGCTTTCTAAAGGCCCTCTGTTCGAGAACCGCATAAAAAAGTATTTTATAAATAATTCTCATAGAGTGCTTCTTACTCTTGCTCCTGACCAGATGATGGAAGAAAAAGAAAAAGAACGGGTTACAGAAGAACTTGAAGTTATAAGAGCTGGCTTAACACAATCAGATATTGAAAAAATAAATGAAGATGCTGAAGCCTTAAAGAAACTGCAGGAAGAAAAAGAAAATATTTCCTGTCTCCCAACGTTAGAAATTGAAGATATCCAGCCCTCTGTTCAAACTGTACATGAATCTAAAACATATTGCAGGGATGCTGCATCTTGTTATAATCAGCCTACCTACGGCATTTTCTACTTTTCTTCAGCAACAGGCGCAGGCACTTTGCAAAATCAGATGCTTCCTCTTGTACCCTTTTTTTGCTATGCTTTCTCCAAAACCGGTACAAAATTAAGAGCATATACGGATTTAGCGCGGCTGATTGATGCATATACGGGCGGAATTGGTTTATCAGCTCATGCGCGCACCAATTTTGAAGGGACAGGTGACTGCATACCATTTATGACATTCAATGGAAAATGCCTCGTCAAAAACCAAAGCAGGATGTTTGAAATAATCAAAGAACTTTTATATGAATTCGATTTCTCAGATCTGGATAGATTAAAAAGCCTTCTGCTTGAATACAGAGCAAAAATGGAATCCATGATAGTTCACAATGGTCATAGATTAGCTATTTCTCTTGCCTCAAGAAATTTTTCAACTACCTGCGCTTTAAGCGAAACCTGGCACGGTATCCACCAGTTACAGACCATAAAGAATATAACCGACGATCTTACCGATAACAAACTTGAATCTGTTTCTGATAATCTATCATCTATAGGAAAAAATCTTTTAGTTAGTAATAACCTCAAAATTGCTTTGATTGGAGAAGACAACGCGCTTTCCAGTGCATCTTCTTATGCTTCATCAATACAAAAAAAACTTAATGAAACATTATCTGCAAAACCATCAAATGGTTTTATCTCCCCTAAAATAAGCCTTAATGATGAAATTACCAGGGAAGGCTGGAGCACATACTCTGCCGTCTCATTTGTATCCCTTGCTTTTAAAACTGTGCGCATGGAGCATGAAGATGCACCTGCTTTGTCTGTAATTAGCAAGCTGCTCAGGTCGCTGTATCTGCACAGGGAAATTCGAGAAAAAGGCGGCGCATACGGCGGCTTTTCAATATATAACTCAGAAAACGGCATTTTCTCTTTCTGCTCTTACAGAGATCCACATATAGTATCAACCTTGAAAGTATATGATGACGCAATGATATTCATTAAATCAGGAGACTACAGTGAGGAAGACATCAAAGAAGCGATCCTTCAAATATGCTCAGAGATAGATAAACCCGATCCTCCAGGCCCTGCTGCAAGAAAGGCATTTTACAGGAAGCTGATTTCACTGTCAGATGATGCTCGAAAACGTTTCAAAACAAATCTTCTTTCATTAAAGCGCAATCAGGTAATAAAAGTTGCAGAAAAATATTTCAATCAGGAAGAAAAAAAACAGGCTGTAGCAGTAATATCCAGTGAAGAGAAATTAAAAGAGGCAAACCAGAAGATCAAAGAAAGTCCTCTAAACCTTTTTAGAATTTAGAAAGGATTTCCTGTCCCCCAGATTCCATTACGGCAGCAATGATAGCCAGTGATCTGCACTGATTATCATTATTTTCAAATTATTGTTGGAAACAAGTTTGCAGATACCGCTTTTATTGACAAGCTGAACTGCCGGGATATTGAGAATCTTTTGAAATTTTATCAGACTCTTTGCCACCCTTGTTTTTCTACCCATCATCATCAATGTAATCAGGGCCAAGTTTTTCTTGGCACATTCAGGGCAAATACCATGTCTGAAATCAGCTACAGAGTGCTCACGGATATATGATTCAATCTTGTTCCAATATCCTTTATCAGCTCTTATTTTTTTACATTTTACACAAATTAATGATTGGTCGCTAAATTGCTGCCGCAATGAAAGCCTTTGTCTATTTTATCTGCTGTTTCCTCTATTGAATTATGAGGAACCAGACGTACAATTGACCCATGCGGCAGTGATCCGGGGAACCGTGCAGTAAAAGAGGATCTTTTGTTTGCTTTAAGTCGCATGCGTCTTGTAAGTGTACGCGGCTTATAAAAAACGCTTGCAGTATCCATAACCTTGCCTTCAGGTGAAATTAAGGCAATATCCACATGGCCATGTCTGGGTTGCGGAAGATTTTTATTCAATTTGATTTTTCCGCTGACGACTGTAATTCCGTCATCCTCATAAATCTTTACAGATCGTATCGATATCCGGTCACTGGACTTTTCGCATTCAACTGTATACATTTTATTGTCCGCAAGATTCATATTGGAAAACGAACACCCGGACAAAACAATTCCTGCAAAAAAAATAACTAATGTGATGATAATGGTTTGGTTTTTCATGCCCTCTCCTTTGAATTCGGCTTATTTGACTCAGGCGGCATCCTTACCCCGTCTGCCCGTACTGATGCGAACAGCCCCGCCAACCGGAATGATGTAAATTTTACCGTCGCTGCGAAGGCCGGTATGCGCTGCTTCTTCGATGGCTGAAACAACCATGTCAACCAGATCATCCTTGCAAAAAACCTCAATTTTTGTTTTTTTTGAAAGTTCCCGGCCGCCGTCGGGCCTGCCTCGGCCAAATCCCCGGACATCAGTGACGGACATGCCTGTTACGCCGTTGATCTGCTGGATGACCTGAACAAGTTCATCCAGCCGGTGAGACTTGATAAATGCTTCTACCTTTTGCATTTTTTAGCTCCTTTATCCCCGTTGATTTCATAATCCTGTCGAACAGCAAACCAGGGGTAGATAACAGGAATCACCAGCAGGGTTAACATGGTTGAAGAAACAAGACCGCCCACAACAACCGTTGCAAGTGGACGCTGAACTTCAGAGCCCAGCCCGCTTGACAGAAGAAGCGGGACAAGCCCTAAAATGGTTGTTAATGCCGTCATCAAAACAGGCCTGAGACGAAGCAGCGCCCCCTCCATTACCGCATCCATCGTCGTCATGCCGGTCTCCCGTAGCTGGTTGATATACGAAACCAGCACAAGACCGTTCTGCACGGCAATACCAAAAAGGGCGATAAAACCGACCGACGCCGGAACAGACAGGTATTCTCCGGTGAAAAACAATGCAAAAATACCGCCGATAAAGGCAAGGGGCACACTGGTATAAATGAGCAGCGCATACCGGAAATACCCGAGACTGAGATAGAGCATGAGAAAAATCAGGAGAAGCACTATGGGAACAATGACGGTCAGCCGTTTCATGGCCCGCTGCTGATTCTCAAACTGCCCGCCGTATTCAAGATGATAGCCCGGCGGCAATTGAATCGTCTCCCTGATATTTTTCTGAATATCGGCGACCACGCCGCCCATGTCACGACCACGGACATTTGCCGAAATCACCCATCGTCGCTGATTTTTTTCACGATTAATCTGGATGGGCCCCACCAGCTTTTTAACCGTGGCCACCTGGGACAGGGGAATCCTGCCGTTGTCCGACGTATGAACCAGGAGGTTCTCAATGGTTTCCGGATTATCACGGTATTTTTCATCATACCGCAAATGGATGCCGAACCGTCTGGTATTTAAAAATATCTGGTCAACCACCTCACCGCCCACGGCCAGTTCCACAAGCTCCAGTATTTCCGATACATTCACCCCGTACCGTGAGCAGGCATTTCGATCTGCGATAATCTGCACCTGGGGCTGACCAAAGCTTTGTTCCGTGGACAGGTCCACCAAGCCGGGGATGCCTTCAATCGTCTCCCGGATTTCCTCTGCCTTTTCTCTCAAAACATCAAGATCATCGCCAAACAACTTTATGGCCAGTTGGGTTCGGACACCGGAAAGAAGTTCGTCAAAAAGGTTCTGTATGGGTTGGGTGAAATTAAGCTGAATTCCCGGGTACTGTGACAGTTCCTCATTGAGGGAAGCGATCAGTGCAGATTTGTCTTTGTGGTTTTTCCACTGCTCCTTTGGTTTTAATGTCATCTGGATACTGGCAAAGTTTACCGGGTGGGGATGGCTGCCTGCTTCCGGACGGCCGATTTTGGCGATGGTTGAATCAATTTCACTGTATCGCAGGATGCTGCGTTCAAGTTTCATAATGGTATCTGTAGCTTTTTCAAGTGATATGGACGGCGCCATGGTAATGTTCACCTGTATCACTCCTTCCTCAAGCACCGGTATAAACTCCGTTCCCAGTCTGAAAAAGAGTGTCACGGATATTGCAAATACAACCAGTACCATGATAACAATGGCGGCTTTGACTTTCAGTGCGGCCGCAAGCAACAAACCATATATCTGTTTAAGAACAGCGATAAAGACAAACTCTTTGCCGGAGCCGGCCCGCAAAAAAAGCGACGCCAGCACAGGGGCAAACAAAACCGCTGCTGCTGCCGAACCCAGCATGGCAAACGAAATGGTAAATGCCATGGGTGAAAACATCTTTCCCTCAATGCCTTGCAGGGTGAAAAGGGGAAGAAATACGATAATGATGATGGCAACGGAAAACAGGATCGGGTTTCCCACTTCTTTTCCCGCGGTCACGATCAGTTTGAACGGGTTGCGTCCTTTGTTCTTTTCATCGGACAGGTGCCGGTAAATATTTTCCACCATGACAATCGAGGCATCGCCAAGCATGCCGATGGCTATGGCAATTCCCCCCAGGGACATGAGATTGGCGGACATGCCGGTCACTCCCATGAACAGGACTGCAATAAGTGCACAGAGCGGCAGCGAAAAGGCAACAATCAATGTAGCCCGTACATTGCCGAGAAACAGCAAAAGGGTTAAAAGGATGAGACCGGCCCCCTGGAGCAGGGCTTTTTTTACAGTGCCCACGGCATTTGCCACAAGGCGGCTTTGATCATAATATGGTACAAGGGAAACACCTTTTGGAAGTGCTGCCTGAACTTCCGGAATTTTTGCCTTGAGCCGGGCAATAACTTCAGATGTGTTTTCGCCGAATAGTTTCATAACGATTCCGGCAACCACTTCCTCTTTTCCGTTTCGGGATACGACTCCTCGTCGGATTTCATTTCCAAATTCCACGATTGCCACATCCCTGATGCGAACCGGCGTGCCGCTGATGACTTTCAGTTGTATATTGCGAAGGTCTTCGAGATGTTCAATCAGGCCGACTCCCCGGACCAGATACTCTTCTGCGCCCAGAACAAGAAACTGGCCGCCGGCATTGGCATTGTTGCCGGTGATGGCTGCTTCCAGGTCCTCAAGTCCCAGGTCATACTTGTTCAGTAAATGTGGATTTACTTTTATTTGGTACTGGAGTATGTGACCGCCCATGGACAGGATTTCGGTCACCCCCGGCACGGTCTGCAATTGAAACTTTACAAACCAGTCATTGAGTTCCCGGAGATAGGTATTTTTGTCCTTGCCCTTTGTATCAACCGTATCATCTGCCGTAAGATAATACATAAACACTTCGCCCAGTCCTGTTGATATCGGCCCCAGGATCGGCGGATCATGCATTTCCGGCAGATCAGCCATCGCACCGGTCATCCGTTCCGAGACAATCTGTCGGGCAAAATAGATATCCACATTGTCCTTGAAATAGACATATATTACCGCCATGCCGAATGCAGACGTGGATTTGACCAGCTTTACCCCCGGAAGCCCGTTCATGGCCGACTCAATGGGAAACGTGATCAGCCGTTCAATTTCTTCCGGCGCCATGCCGTGGGCTTCTGCAAAAATCGGGATCATCACCGGTGATATGTCGGGAAAGGCATCTGTGGGCAATCGGCGGTATTGATAAACGCCGGCGGCTATAACGGAAACCAGAAGCAGGACAATAATCAGCCGTTTCTTTAATGACAGAGCAATAATTTTTTCAATCATATTCGTCTCCTAATGCCCGTGTCCTGCGTGACCGCCCAGGGTGCTTGTAACAATTTTTGCTTTTAGTTCAAAGGCGCCTGTTGCCACATAGGTGTCACCTTCCGCCAATCCGGAAAGGATCTCCACATGGCTATTGTTTTCCACCCCTTTCCGCACAACAACAAGTTCAAAACCGTTTTTATGTTCACTCGGGACAAAAACAACTGTTTCCCCGTCAAGAATCTGTACTGCATTCTGCGATACCACGAGAACAGGTTTTTCTGTTGATAGGGATATTTTCCCGGTGATAAATGTACCGGGTCGCCATTTCCCGTCGGTATTCGGGATGACGGCGCGTGCAATCATGCTGCGGGTGGTTGTGTTGTATACAGGGGCCACATATGACAGTGTCGTCTTAACCTGCCTGTCCGTTCCCACTGCCGTTATCAGAATTTCCAGGTCTTTTTCAACAAGGTCTGCATCCTTGGCATAAACATCGCAATTCACCCAGACGGTTGCCAGATCGGCGATAATAAACAGGGTGGCATCTTCACCAACAAATTCACCCGGCGTCACATTCTTTTCCACAATTTTTCCGGAAATCGGGGACGATATGGCATATGCGGTAAGGCTTTCATTACTTTCCACAACAGCCAGCAACTCACCCTTTTGAATGCTTTCTCCCAGATGTTTTACCACTTTTTTTACAATGCCCGGATAACGCGGTGTAATTTGGGCCAGCCGGTCTTCATTAAACCCGATTTCACCCGGCAGTTCAATGGATCTGCCAATGGATTTTTTGTTCACTACGTCAATGGTTAATCCGGCAAATTCCACGGCCCGGTCTGTTAAAACGACCGCTGCCTCTTGTTCATGATCATGTCCATCATGATCGTCTCCTTCTTTATGCTTTACATCCGTATCGCCGTGCTTACTGTGATCGTCATGTTTATCAGGGTCTTGCACCTCTTGAAGGCCGTGGTCGCAATTTTCATGGTCGTGATCCGTTTCCTTCATTGCAAGGCAGACAGCCGGCAGCAGAAGAACATAGAAAACAACAATTAAAAAAAATCTGCTTTGTTTCATGCATATCTCCTTTATTTAGTGTCCGAACGAAAACTAGATAGTTTTTCCAAGTTCAAGGAAGGCGAAAATTTTAACCACAGGAATACATTGAGTATTTTGAGGATTAAAATTTGAGCCTGACGCAGAAACTGGGAAAAATAGCAGTTTTCGTTCAGGCACTATTTAATAATCTGAACAGATATTCCCGTCAGCTCCATGAGATCGGCAGCAAGAAGCGCATTTTCAGTGATCAGATCAATACGGCGCAGATTAAACTCAAGCAGATTCCGTCTGCTTTCAAGAACTTCAAGGATACTGATATTTCCATATTTGTAGTAACGCTCAAGAAGCGCATAAACATTTTTTGCCTTTGGCTGTAGCTTTTCAGTTAAAACGGAAAACGCTTCAGTGGTATTTTCAATCTCAGAAAGGATCGTGCCTGCTTCTGTAGTACGTTCTACAAAAAATGCCTGGAATTTCTTTCCGGCTGCCGTCACTTCATGACCTTTTGACAAAATGGCTCCTTTGTTCCTGTTAAAAAGCGGCAAAGAAATCGACATGCCTGCGATCACCGCATTCTCATCCTCCTCATTATTGCGAAAATAACCTGCGCTTATGGCCAGCTCCGGAAATGCTTCTGCTTTCAGTTGCCGAATTTCGGCTGCTGCTGTTTCCTGCTTAAGTTTCAGCAGTTTTCCTTCCGGATGTTCGTGAATTTTTTTCAGTATCTCCGGCTGCTGCGGCAGCGATATTGCGGTATTCAGTGTAAATGCAAGTTGTATGTCCGCATCATCGGTATTTCCCCACAACGCGGCCAATTCCTTTTTCTGTTGGTTCAGTTGTCTGTTTAAGGCAGCCTTTTCCATGAGAAGCTCATCCAGTTCCATTTCGGTCCTGAGCGCATCTGCCTCCATGGCTGCGCCTGCCTGGATGCGACGTTTTATGCCTGTAAGGCTTTCCCCCATGACCGATGCCAGGGAATCAAGGACAGCTATTTTTTTCTGTAAACCCAGGATGGGCACGCACCGCCGGATAATTTCCGTTTCCAGCCCGAGACGGGTTGCATCGTTTTCAAGCTCTGCCGCGCGAAGGGCTTTCCGGGCCAGTTGAATGCGGGCATTGCGTTTGCCCCCGATTTCGACCGGCTGGGTCAGTACCACTTCAATTGCATTTTCACCAAAATTCTCGGAACTGATTTCCAGTTCAGGGTTCAGAATTGCGCCGGCCTGCAGGATTTCTGCTTCAGCCGCTTTTACGGCACTGTTTCCGGCAGACAGGCCAGGATTGTTATTTAATGCTTTCTGTTTGATCTGTTCAAAATTAAGTGCCTCTGCATTCACTATAAATGCATTGAATATGACAGAGAAAACAATTATATAGTACGCAGCCCTGTGGAAAAAGAGTTTCATGCGTATCGTCTCCTGTAATGCCTGGTTAAGGGGCAGGTTGAATTGTGCAAATGACATCTTACATTTTAATCTCGCAGGCACTATACATGGCCAACATTACACAAACCTTTCATGGACATTACAGTTTTGTAATGTTTATTTTGCTAATTGACATCTTGCTGTTTCATTAATTAATGTCTGAACGGAAACCTCGATTTCTTGTAGGTTGGGTTGAGCCCCTCAATTTTGTTGGGTTTCGTGCCTCAACCCAACCTACAAAAATCAATCACTTGGAAGAACTTAATTTATCATGGCGAAACCCAACAAATCGATTTAATAGCTTTTCGTTCAGGCACTAATTATTACAATATAAATGATAAAACGAATTTGTAAGATCAGGAAAGTTCTATGCGAGTACTTATTGTGGAAGATGATCAGGAAATTGCTTCTTTTATAATAAAGGGGTTGAAACAGGAGGGGTTTGCCGTGGATCATTCTGCAGACGGCGAGGATGGGCTCCATATGGTCCTCACAGAAATGTATGACGCTGCAATCATTGACATCATGCTTCCGAAGCTGGATGGGCTGAGCATTATCGAAACACTCAGACAGCGGCATATCAATATCCCGGTGCTTATCCTGAGCGCCAGACGCACGGTGGCTGACCGGGTTCGGGGAATTCAGAAAGGCGGGGACGACTATCTGGTAAAACCGTTTGCTTTTTCCGAACTACTGGTGCGTGTGCAGGCGCTGATCCGCAGATCCAGTGGGGCCGTTGAACCTTCCAGCCTGACTGTGGGTGACCTGTCCGTGGATCTTCTGAAAAGAGATGTCTCCAGAGCAGGAAAAAAAATTGAGCTGCAGCCGCGCGAATTTGCATTGCTGGAATACCTGGTACGAAATGCCAACCGTCCTGTTTCCAAGACCATGATACTGGAACATATCTGGGATTTTCATTTTGATCCCCAGACAAATGTTGTGGATGTCCTGATCTGCAGGTTGAGGAGCAAAGTGGATAAAGATTTTCCTGAAAAGATGGTTAAGACGGTTCGGGGGGTCGGGTATGTACTTAAAGCGCCTTATTAATCTGCCCCGAACCATCGGTTTCAGGGTTGCCGGCTGGTACGTGTTTATTTTTACATTGAGTTCGCTGTGCTTTTTTTTAATCACATATTTTTTTCTTCACTCAACACTTGTAAAGCAGAATTATGAGGAAATCCTTCTTGAACTTGATGAAATCTCTACGCTATATGAAATCGGCGGCATAAGGATACTTGAAAATTTTGTTATTGAAAACAACAATTCCCGAAGATCAAATCCGCTTTTTGTTCGTGTTGCCGACAAAACAAACAAGACCTTCTATATTTCTTCGCCGGAGAAATGGCAGGATTTTGACCTGGTAGCGCTTGAAAAAATTGCACCTGATTCGGGCAGTGACTGGATACATCTGTCTGCTGTAAACGATGAATACATTCTTGCCGTCCAATCAGCGCATCTTTCATCTGGTTTTTGGATTCAGGTCGGCATGAGTTGCGAAGGCGCCCATAATGCCCTGAACCGGTTCCAAAAATTTTTTCTGGTCGCTATGATTCCACTGTTTATTTTAGGGCTTGCAGGCGGTATGATTCTTTCATACCAGACACGTCGCCCCATCCGGAACATTATAAAAACCGTACAGTCCCTGGATATTGAAAAGATGACGGAGATGGTGCCCCGTTCACTTTCAGGCGATGAGATGGATGAACTGGCCGGGCTGTTTAATAAAATGCTCGACAATATCCATCGTCTCATTGAAGGAATGAAGAACTCCCTGGATAATGTGGCTCATGATTTGCGCACACCCATAACACGATTCCGCAATATTGCCGATATGGCGCTGCAGAATGAGGAGGATATTGATATATTGAAGGAAGCGCTTGTAAAAGGCATTGAGGAATCAGATCATATCCTGAAAATGCTGGATACACTCATGGATATTTCAGAGGCCGAGACCGGTACAATGAATATGCATCGTAAGCAGGTGGATATTTGTGATCTGATCGGAAAAATTGCAGATATGTATGCGTTTGTGGCTGAAGAAAAAGGAATCGACATGGATATAAACATTCCTGGAAACCTTTATATTTCAATAGATTCCGACCGAATGGGGCAGGCAATATCAAATATTTTAGACAATGCGGTGAAATTTACCGCTCCAGAAGGGCACATCCATATTAACGCCGGCCGGTTCAATAAAGATGTCATCATCAGGGTAAAGGATACCGGAACCGGTATTTCTCCCGAAGAACTTCCTATGATCTGGGATCGCCTGTATCGTGGCAGCCAAGGCAGCACGGAAAAAGGGCTCGGGCTCGGACTGAGCCTGGTTAAAGGCATTGTGGAAGCCCACAACGGCCATGTTGAGGCGGTCAGTGAACCCGGAAAAGGATCGACATTTATTATCAGGCTTCCAGAGGACGTGCGGGACGCGTGAATTAAACTTTCCTTAGGTTAGAAGGACTCGCAACATAAGTGTCAAAGCTTGAATGGCAAATAAGGATTGTTTGCTTGTAAATTTAGTACGTTATAACCCTTTTGAAAAATCATTATTCCAATTTAAGTTCCTTCCAACTTTAACACCTCACGATTCCGCTCTTGCCTTCGGCTAATACTTTTGTTAATATATTAAAATATTAACAGGGTTCACGTATAGAGGACTTCCCGCCCAAAGCGGACAGGTCACCCCATTAGTTCACGCCCATGCCGGGCGTACACAAGTCATTTCACCGGACGCTAATCGCGTCCGTTATTCTTGATGAGTCGGAGTAGAATAATGAAAGAACATAAGAAATATGCAGTTCTATGACTAAGAGCTTTACGGCGAGCCTCTGTCAAGGTTGCTGAAAATGATAGGGAAAATAATTATAGAATACCAATTTGGAAAAATGGTCGAATTGAATATGAAATACCAGAAATAAGCACCGAACAATCTGGCGCACCTGATGCCAACAGCCGGGGCGCTTGAAAAATCGTGGGGTTTTTGCTATCGAAATTGCGAATGTAGATATTATAGATGGGACTCCATTGATAGATATCAAACCATATGTTCCGGAAATGGATGCCCCTGAAAATTGTAAAATAGGTTGGCTTACTAACCACAGGTCTGAAATAAAAAAACTAAAGTCTGACAAAAGATTTGCAAAATAAAAGAAGGCATACCAATGGATATGTCGAGACTTTTCGCAAGTCCTTGATGCGCAAAAGGTTGGTGCGGGTCGAGTAAAAAATCGCTCAATTTAGTATAAATACTATCGGGCGCTCTTGCACCACTATAGACTTTCAGATAATTAATTTCACAAGGCCAGAAGGAGGAAGGCGTATTAGTTATACGTCGACGACTGATAACGCAGTGAAATTAATTATCTGAAAGTCTATAACAGGGTTTGTATATTATCAACCATAGTGCCTGCCATACTCATTGAGTGTGTGGGCGAAAGGAGAGTAAAATGGCGGAAAGTGTATACAAAATAATCGAGTTGGTTGGAACAAGCACCGAGTCGTGGGAAAAAGCTGCTGCGGCTGCTGTGGAAAAGGCCTCGCAGTCATTACGCAATCTTCGCATTGCTGAGGTGGTCGAACTGGATATGCAGTTGGAGGACGGAAAGGTCCGCGCTTACCGCGCAAAGGTCAAGGTATCCTTCAAGTATGAAGGCGATGACTAAGGGGCATGAATGCAACCTGTGAACGTTTACAAAATAACTTAGCGCTTATGGGACTTGCGCCCCATTGGTTCACGCCCATGCCGGGCGTACACAAGACGCTCCACACTCGACCGGAAACCTGGTGCGTCTTTTTTATTAGCAACGGCAGAGCAGAATGTGCCCTTAGCCTCTGCCGGGTTGGGTTCCCGGCGGGTAAGCTTTTCGAGAATCATAACTTGCGAGAAAAGGATGTCAGGTCTAAGAACGGGAAGACGAAAATATTACGATATATTCTCTCATGTGTACGACAAGTTTATCCAAATGCATTCTCGCTGGGATGAAAAAGATACACGGGATGTACTGGTGGAAATGGCTGACCTCGGTGAAACACCTGATCCTTATATTCTGGATATCTGCTGTGGCACAGGATCTGTCATTTTGGCGTTTGCTAATAACTATCCGGCAAGTCTTACCGTGGGATACGATTTTTCCCGAGGGATGTTGCTTAAAACCAGGGAGAAGCCGGGTGCCCAAAGGGTGATATTGATTGAAGGAGATGCGATATCCTTGCCGTTTACAGATGAAAGCTTTGATCTGATTACCTGCTCCCATGCACTGTATGAATTAAAAGGGCGGACTCGACAAAACGCTTTGGGTGAAATGAAGCGGGTCATCCGATCGGCCGGAGTGGTTTTAATTATGGAACATGAGGTGCCTAAACGTCCCCTTATTAAGTTCCTTTTTAACCTCCGGATGGCGGCCATGGGATCTGCTGACGCCAGAGAATTTGTTAGTAGCGGACTGGCTCCGTTCACCAAAATTTTTCCACACGTTTCGCTTGCCCATTCTCCATCTGGAAAAAGTAAACTTATTATGTGTCGGAAGCAACTTGTAATGAGTTAGGATATACTCTAATCTATAATAAACTCAATATATACGAAAGGAAAAATATCATGACGATAAAAAAGTGGGCTACTCCACCGGAAATGCAGATCGACCTGGAAAAAATTTACCAGGCAGTCGTAGAAACTGACAAGGGAAACATAGAACTTGAGCTCTATCCCCAATACGCACCCAAAACGGTTAACAACTTTGTCTTCCTGGCAAGGGAAGGTTTCTATGATGGGGTATTGTTTCACCGGGTGATCAGCGATTTTATGATTCAGGGCGGAGATCCGACGGGTACCGGAAGTGGAGGCCCCGGGTATCAGTTTGAAGACGAAGTAGAAGGAAATCCGCTGAAGCACGAGACATGTGTAATCTCGATGGCAAACGCCGGGCCGAACACAAACGGAAGCCAGTTCTTCATTACGCATTCGCCGCAGCCGCACTTGAACGGCAATCATACGGTGTTCGGAAAGGTAATTGCGGGGCAGGAAGTCGTAAACGCAATCCGCCAGAATGATCGGATGGTTAAAGTGGAGATTAAAGAAATATAGGGCGAGTTTTGAATTTAATTGAAAGTAACAATTTAGCCTTTTGAAAAAGAATCTGACAGGATAACAGGATAAACAAGATTTTATTTAAAGTGTACAAACAAAGCCAACTCTCATTGTAGCTATCCAGTAAATCACAAAATATAATCACAACATGAAGAAGGTGTGTATCAAGGTATAAGGATTTAAATTTGGATTAACAGGAAAGGTTTCGATAATTTAAATCCTGAATATCTTGTAAATCCTGTCCAAAAAAATAATATTTAAAAGCGCTAAAGTGTTAGAATTAAAAATTCGCTTAGGCAACTTGGGGCAAATAGAAAGGAGGTAGATCTGCATATGAAGGTAACACGCAGAAAATTTATCCAGATTTCCGACGCTGCTGCTGCCGGGCTTGCTACCAGCGGTTTGGGCTTTGACCTTAGCGAAGAAGAAGAGGGGTATCGGGTGGATGTGTGTGATCAGTGTAGAAAGTATATCAAGGCCATTGATACCAGGAAAATAAAACGACCTGTGTATCCTTTTGTAGAACAGGTCACGACGTTACACCTCGATATGCTGGCCCAAAACCAGGGACTTCAAGGTGGACATCCGCTATGGCTCAAAACATAGACCAATATAATCGCAGGATTTCCTACCTGAGGGTTTCTGTCACAGACCGATGCAACCTTCGCTGCATCTACTGCCTGCCGGTAAAAGATCTGAAGCTTCTTGATCATGCTGAGATCTTGAGTTACGAAGAAATCCTGGATGTCATTATAGCCGGCACCGAATGCGGAATAAGGAAAGTGCGTCTGACAGGCGGCGAACCCCTGGCCCGTAGAAATTTTGTCCGGTTTGTTGCATCCGCGTGCCGGATACCTGAACTCGAGGATGTCAGCATCACCACAAACGGTGTGCTCTTAAAGGAAAGAGCCAAAGAAATTTTTGATGCAGGCGTTCGTCGCATCAATATCAGCCTTGACACACTTAACCGCTTGAAATATGCCAAAATCACGGGATATAATTGTTTTGATGAGGTCTGGGAAGGGCTTCAGGAAGCTGAGGCGGTCGGCTTTTCGCCCATAAAAATCAATGTGGTGGCTATCAGAGGTGTAAATGATGATGAATTCCATCAACTTGCCGAGTTGTCTGTGAAAAAGCCTTATCACGTTCGGTTCATCGAGTACATGTCAATCGGGCATGACAGCAAGTGGAAGCATGAGAAATATATCTCTTCAGATGAAATCAAATCCAAACTCGAGTCCATTGGTCCCCTTCACAAAATTCAGCATGCAACCCTCGACGGCCCGGCCGAAAGATATCGATTTGAATCAGCAAAAGGCGAAATTGGTTTTATCAGCGCTCTCAGCCACCACTTCTGCCCTGCTTGCAACCGCATGAGACTCACAGCCGACGGCAAACTTCGCCCCTGCCTTTTTGCCGACAATGAGGTGGATGTCAAGACGCCTCTTAGAAATAAATGCACCCGGCAAGATTTGAAGAAACTGTTTCGGGAAGCTATCGCCAAAAAACCAAGGCAACACCACGTCAGGATACCGGATGGTGGAGAGTGTCTCCGTCCCATGTATGCCATCGGTGGATAGTGCATAGCATGAAAGGTTATTTTTTTAGATGAGAGTATTAATTATAGGAGCAGGTAAGACCGCACGCGAACTTTTGCGCAGGCTTGGCAAATTCTGGGATGTTACGCTTGTCGATAAATCGGACAAACATTTTCCATATTTCAAAAAGATGAAGCCGGTAAAGAAGCTGATTCTTGGTGATGCATCGAGTAACATTGTCTTGCAGGAAGCAGGGATTGACAAAACCGATTTTTTTGTGGCGGTCACCAACCGTGATGAGATTAACTTCGAAGCCTGCGTTCTTGCTCAAAAGCACAAAATCAAGAACATAATAAGTATGATAAATGACTCAGATAATCTTCAAAAATTTCGAGAACTCGGTGTCCGAGTCATATGCGGCTCCTATATAGTAGCTCACCAAATAGAAATATTTCTGCAAAGTCCAATGATGTTGATAAACAGCGTAGGAGAAGGGCGAGGTGAAGTATTGGAGATCAAAGCGCTTCGCAATTCACCGGCTGTGGGCAAATCGCTACGTGACATTTGTCCTAAAGATTGGCTGGTTGGAGCAATATACCGGAAAGGAGAAATAATTATTCCTCGTGGAGATACCACAATCCAAAAGGATGATCTAATTACCATAGTAGGCCATAGCAGCCTTTTCAAAACGGTCTCCAAGCTCTTCACTCTCGATGTCCCTAAGTTTCCTTTAGAATACGGGAAAAATATACTGGTTCCTGTGCGGAATGAACAAGACATAGAGACGTCCGTAGAAGAGGCTATCTACCTGACCAAGGATTTCAAGGCCTCAAAGATCATTTTTCTTGTTTCATCAGGAGTAGTATCTATAGAATACGAGGCCATCATACAAAAAATTGTTCAACTGGCAGAAGGAAGGGTGGAATTTGACATAAAAAGGATTGAGAAAGAAAATGAGTTGGAAGAAACTATTGTTGAAATGACCCGTCATGAAAATATTGGTTGTGTCGTTACTAATCTTTATAAGATTGGTATGCTCGAAAAACTTATGGGTACAAGCAAAGTAGTTAATCTTGCGCATCGCATTAGTTGTCCGCTTCTGGTAGGAAAAAAGCGATTCCCCTATAAAAGCATCCTGGTGCCTGCTAACGCAACCAGGGCCGCGGAACTGGCTGCGGAAGTAGCTGTTGACATCGGCAGGATTGCCGAAGCCAGGGTAGCAACGGCCAGTGTTTCTGATCCGGTATTTATGGCCAGTAAAGACTCTGTAAAATGGGCACAAACTGCTCTGCGTCATGTACGGCATATAGGTGAGATGCACCATTTTCCTATCGAAGAGATATTGCTTGAGGGAAACCCGATAAAAGAGATCGCAAACACTGCTGAGGACTTTGATCTTATTGTTATGGGCAGCTCAACCAGAGGAATGTCAATTCTCAAACCAAATGTTGGTGAGCACATTATTCATAAAGCTAAAAGCTCTATACTGATCGTAACGTCTTGAGACCTTAGCAAAACGCCCTCTTTTGCCCAAATAGCGCTAAAGCTTCACTTCGTGCCGGCGTCAGGCTCAAATTTTAATCCTCAAAATACTCAATATATTCCTGTGGTTAAAATTTTCGCCTTCCTTGAACTTGAACATTTTTCAAAGGTCTCATCTTAAGGATTCCTATGGAAATCAATCAGGCTTTCAGCCTAATTATCATCTCCCTTGCTGTTTTTATCGTACCGATCCTGTCCCGTTACCTGAAAATTCCATCCATTGTGGGAGAAATACTTTTTGGGATAGCTATAGGTAAAAGTGGACTGGGTCTTATCATGTCCGGCGAATGGCTTTCGTTTTTGGCGCACTTTGGGTTCCTTTTGCTTATGTTTTTATCAGGATTTGAGATTGACTTTGAGTATCTGGAAAAGCAAGGACGAAAGCCGGTGGTTTTTGCTCTATTTATTTTTTTCTGCACAGTTCTTCTGGCTTATTTGTTTTCCACACTTATGGGATTCGGTTTTTATATGACGCTTATTTTGTCAACTACCTCTCTGGGGTTGGTCATACCTACATTAAGGGAGACAGGACTTTCCAAATCGCTACTAGGCCAAAACATCATCCTTGCTGCTATAATAGCTGATTTTCTGACTTTATTTGGTATTGCTGTTTATTCTCTTTTTTATCAACACGGCTTTTGCTGGGAAATGCTCAAGCCCGGGCTTATCTTTGTCTTTGCAGCTTCAGTTCTATATCTCCTCAAACGCTTGGCCTGGTGGTATCCGGAAAGATTTGTCCGACTCATTAAGAGAGAGGATCCGGTAGAAACAGGAGTAAGGGCAAGCCTGGCATTACTTTTCGTCTTTGTTGGTTTTTCAGGCATTCTGGGAATAGAACCTATTTTGGGAGCCTTCCTGGGTGGAGCGCTCTTTTCCTTAATTTTCCGTTATCGCGGTGCACTGGAAGAAAAACTCATGGGCTTTGGTTATGGATTTCTTATTCCTATCTTTTTTATACATGTAGGCATGAATTTTGATCTCCAAGTTCTTTTGGAGTGGCAGATATTTTTAAATGCCGCCGGCCTTTTCCTGGTGGCCTGGATAATCAAGATAATCCCCTCTTTCCTTTTCCGTTTTAATGGGTTGACATGGGGGGAATGCTTTTCCAGCGGGATACTCCTTTCGGCGCGCCTGAGTCTGATTATTGCCGCTGCTTCCATCGGGCTCAAACTCAATCTAATTAATAATCAGATTCATTCCAGCATCATATTACTGGCTATCCTGACATCCTCTCTGGCTCCAATATTGTTTAAGAAAATCCAGTCTAATTAACCTCACTTTTAACCACAGCTACAGCCAGGACCGCAGTTATCCGGACTTTCAGTACTGCAGCTACAGCCTCCAGCCTCGGTTGATAATTCTTGAGCACTGGGCTCTCGGACTTCGACAATCTTGACATCAAAATGAAGACGCTGACCAGCCAGCGGATGGTTAAGGTCAACGGTTACAGTATCATCTTCAACTGTTTTTACAACAATCATTATAGGGCCGTTAGGGCTTTGCGCTTGAAGTTTTACACCTGGCTTGATATCTGCATCAGCAGGGAACTGGCTACGAGGAATTTCATGCACCAGATCTTCTCTTGCCGGGCCATAAGCATCATCCGGTTCTACTGTTATATTGGCGCTATCGCCTGCTTCCATTCCCATGATCTCTTTTTCAAGCCCTGAAATTATCTGGCCGGTACCGGTAATAAAGTCAAGCGGATTACCTGTTCGAGAACGATCGACCTCTTCTCCTGAGTCAAGACTTAGGCAATACTCGATAGCTACAAATAAATTTTTTGCAATTTTCATAATTATATTCTCCTATAAAAATGGGTAGAAGTCTTTTTGATAAAACTTCTACACCGGGCTTTGATTATATTTTTAACTAAAGTAAGGCATATTAGTATTAAGTCAATACTGATTGTTTCGTAAAAACCTATTTCATGACGCTTCGAAGAACTCCGCGCTAAAAAACGTATTAAAAAATTCGAGGTGTGCGGTTAGGCCACAAATGATAGGACATAGGTTACCCAAGTCCTTCCGAATGTTCTAGTTCTCATCGACAGATTCCTGTAGGGGCGGGTTTATCCCGCCTAAAGCGAATTTGGAAGGCGGCGTAAAGCCGCCACTACGACAAATCCTTCATAGCAATTAACTTATTGACAAAACACAGTAAATGCTACCCGCACAGGTCGAAAAAATTCGGAACAAAGGTGATTATAAGAGGGGGAAATCAGAAGTAGCAGGAGGAGGTTTAATAAATACTAAAGGAGCAAAAGTAAGCTATGTTAAGGGCTCATAAAGATGGGAAAAATAATAGTAACTACTCAGGTTTACGGTTAAGAGAATGGTTTTCTCAAGAATCTGTTGATTCTGAATGTTCATCGTTAAAAAGGGTTGAGATTTGGTTGCGCCCTCTTTGCTTTGAAAGATACATTGCCTTGTCTGCTCTTTGAACAAATGCTGATATTCTTTCGTCCCGGCAATATTCTGTAGCTCCTATGCTGATAGTTATGGATACGGATTTTCCGGATTGAGGTGAAAATTTTTCATTTTCCATGGCATCCTTTATCCTCTTAGCAACGGTTATAACTTCTCCCCTGCTTGTTTCAGGGAGTATAACAGTAAATTCCTCCCCTCCATATCTGTAAGCTGTATCCATCTTTCTGAGACATGATTTAATTACCTTCCCGACCCCGGCCAGTACTTTGTCCCCTTCCAGGTGACCATAATTATCATTATAGTGTTTGAAATGATCAATATCCATAAACAAAAGCGAAAGAGGGTGGTTGTAACGTTTGGATCTGTTAACCTCTGAATCCAGTTGTTTATAAAAGTATCTGGAATTATAGAGTTTTGTCAGGCCATCCGTTATTGCAAGATCCTGAAGTCTCTTCAGCATTAAGGCGCGCTCTTTTGTAATATTCCGCTCTCTTAAAACCCTTCTCAGCCTTAGCAAAAGCTCTTCAAAGCGTATTGGCTTAGATACAAAATCGCTTGCACCTTTGTTGATTGCTTCTTCATAAGAATAATCGCCGATATAGCCTGTTATAACAATTACATCTGTATCATAACTATTTTTTATAAGGTCAGTCAGTTCAAGGCCGTTCATTCCCGGCAGCCTTATGTCGGTTATAACGACATGAATGGTATTTGTCTTTATTATTTCAAGTGCTTCCTCCGCGCTCGAAGTCTCGAATGACTTATAACCAGCCATGCCAATAAATTCATAGATAGAATTTCTAGTACAGGAGTCGTCGTCGACAATTAAAATACCGATGTCTATTTTTGATTGTTTGATCATCATTTACTAATTGATAATATAAAATGTGTGCAAAAAGGTCAGGGTTGACACATTGAAAAACAATTTGATAGAAGTTGCTTTTCAATTAAATTATTAAAAATATATTTATGTATAACTATAACAAAAATTAGTGTCAACTTACTTTTATAAAAATATTAGGCATCCTTCACGACAAGTTAAAAGTAGTTTACACTTTGTTGATCTTATATTTTGGTAGTGAAATTGGAAACTGGAAATTGGAAAAAATACAAAGATGTAGATGCGTTACCTAATTTCAAATTTTCAGTTTCGACATCGGCATTCAATTCGATAATACACGCTTTTTCGAAAAAAGTGTAAACTGGTGAAAGAAGGATGCCAAATATTATCATATGTCTTTAATGAAGAATATACGAAATTTTAGCATAATAGCTCATATTGATCATGGCAAGTCGACTCTGTCAGACCGCCTTATACAGGCTACCGATGTTGTTTCGGAGCGAAATTTTCAGGATCAGATCCTCGACACAATGGACATAGAGCGGGAAAGAGGCATCACTATAAAGAGTCAAACAGTTTGTCTCCCATATAAAGCAAAAGACGGTCAAACATACTTCTTAAATCTTATTGATACGCCCGGACATGTTGATTTTACCTACGAAGTTTCACGCGCTCTCGCTTCATGTGAGGGCGCTCTTTTGCTTATAGACGCCAGTCAGGGCGTTGAAGCACAAACCCTGGCCAATCTTTATCTTGCAGTGGAACACGATCTTGAAATTATTCCGGTAATCAACAAAATAGATTTGCCGTCCGCCGATATTGAGAGAATAAAAATTCAGATTAATGACGATTTAGGCTTAGATCCGGAATCGGCAATTCTTACCTCAGCCAAAGAAGGTATCGGCATAGAAGATGTGCTTGAAGGGGTTGTTAACAAACTTCCGCCGCCCTCGGGAGATCCGGATGCACCGCTTCAAGCTCTGATTTTTGACTCCCACTACGATTCTTACAGGGGTACTGTAATTCATGTCAGAATATTTCAGGGAACAATAAAACCGGGCGATGTCATCACCTTTATGTCCAATAATGCTGTTTATAAAACCGAGGAGGTAGGGATATTCCAGATAGAAAAAGTACCAAAAAGGGAGATTTCAGCGGGCCAGGTAGGTTATATTATTGCTGGGATAAAAACAGTAAGTGACACCAAATGCGGTGATACAATTACGCTGAAAAACCGGCCATGTAAAAACCCAAGGCCTGGATTCAAAATTGAAAAACCGGTTGTATTTTCTTCTATCTACCCAGTAGCGTCTGATGGATACGAGGAGCTGGCGCTTGCAATGGAAAAGCTTAAATTAAATGATGCTTCACTGATTTATGAAAAAGACTCCTCTGTAGCTCTGGGCTTTGGTTTTCGTTGCGGATTTCTGGGGCTTCTTCATCTTGAAGTCGTGCAGGAAAGGCTTGAACGTGAATACGATCTTTCTCTGATTCTTACGGCTCCCTCTGTGAGATATAAGCTGATAATGCAAGACGGTTCATCCAGGATAATCGACAACCCTGCTTTGTATCCTGATCCAGCCGGGATTGATAAAACTCTCGAGCCATTCATCCGGGCTTCAATAATAATACCGGACCGTTACATGGGAACGGTTATGAAGCTGTGCCTTGAAAGACGGGGAATAAATACCACTTATCAGTATCTTACCAATAACCGCCTGGAGATGATTTTTGAACTTCCACTTGCTGAAGTTATTTATGACTTTTACGATAAACTGAAATCATCAACTCAGGGATATGGATCATTTGACTACGAAATAATAGATTACAGAGAGACAAATCTTGCAAAACTTGATATTCTGATAAACAGTGACCGTGTAGATGCATTATCACAGTTGGTCAACAAAGACAGGGCCGTTGAACGGGCAAGACATGCATGTGAAAAACTAAAGGATGAAATTCCTCGACAGATGTTTAAAATAGCCATACAGGGTGCAATCGGCGGAAATATTATAGCACGCAAGACCATTTCAGCCTTAAGAAAAGACGTAACAGCAAAATGCTATGGCGGAGATATATCGCGAAAACGCAAACTCCTCGAAAAACAGAAAAAAGGTAAAAAAAGAATGAAGATGGTGGGAAAAGTTATGATTCCTCAGTCTGCATTTCTATCAGTATTAAAAACAGATAACGATTAGGAGGTTATATGGGGAAAACCGTTGCTGAAAAAATATTTGATTCCCATTTTGTGGACAACCCGTCAGGCGATATTCATGTTATCAGTCTTGATGCTGTTTTCTGCCATGAAATAACAACGCCTGTTGCAATAAATGATCTGGTAAGCCGGAATAAAGACAGGGTGTTTGATCCTGATAAAATCAAAGCTGTAATTGACCACGTTACTCCTGCAAAAGATTCAAAAACAGCCATGCAGGGTAAAATTTTAAGAGATTGGGCACAGCGCCATAATATCAGGGATTTCTTTGACATAGGCAGAAACGGAGTATGCCATGCAATTTTTCCGGAAAAAGGTTTTGTTCGTCCGGGGCATACAGTAATCATGGGCGATTCCCATACCTGTACCCACGGTGCATTTTGCGCATTTGCGGCAGGCGTCGGCTCAACCGATCTTGAAGTGGGAATTCTAAAGGGCGTTTGTGCGTTTCATTATCCTTCAACAATTAAAATCAACATAGTCGGTAAAATGCCGGCCGGCGTTTATGCAAAGGATGTAATTCTTTCCATAATCGGAAGGCTCGGTGTAAACGGCGCAACAAATAAAGTTATAGAATTTACAGGGCCTGCAGTTGATGCAATGGGCATGGAAGCCAGGATGACTCTGTGCAACATGGCAATTGAAGCAGGCGGGACATGCGGCATCTGCTATCCGGACATGACAACCGTTGAATATTTGTGGGAATTTATTAAAGACAAATATCCAACAAAAGAAAAAGCTTTTGAGGAATTTAAGAAGTTTTCTCCTGATCCGGATGCAGAATATCATGATGTGATAGAACATGATATAAGCCGGCTGGAACCTGTGGTTACTTTCGGATTTAAACCCGACCAGGTAAAACCTGTAAAGGAGATGGAAAAAACAAAGGTAGATCAGGTTTACATAGGGTCATGCACAAACGGAAGAATTGAAGATCTAAGAATTGCCGCCCAGGTGCTGAAAGGCAATAAGATAAGCGACTCTGTCCGGGGGATTATATCTCCTGCAACTCCAAAAGTTTTCAGGATGGCAATGGATGAAGGTATTCTGAAAATATTCATGGATGCAGGCTTTTGCGTGACAAACCCGACCTGTGGTGCATGTCTGGGCATGAGCAATGGTGTACTTGCGGAAGGCGAAGTATGTGCTTCAACAACAAACCGTAATTTCAACGGCCGGATGGGCAAAGGCGGAATGGTGCACCTTATGAGTCCCGCTACGGCAGCCGCAAGCGCTATCTCGGGGCATATTACAAATTCAAGTTTATATAGGGCTGGGAAAGAATTATGAAAAATTTCAGCGGGAAAGTGCTATTCCTCGACAAATCAGATATCAATACAGATGAAATAATTCCTGCAAAATACCTTACGGAAATTTCCAAGAAAGCGCTTAAACCCCATCTTTTAGAAGATCTACAACTGAATGGATTTGCTCAGGGAAAGGATATTCAAGGAAAAAGCGTAATCATAACCAGGGCTAATTTCGGGTGCGGCTCCTCCAGGGAGCATGCCCCCTGGGCACTTGAGGTAAACGGCATTAACATGGTGATTGCAGAAAGTTTTGCAAGGATATTCAGGCAGAATATGTTCAACTGCGGAATGATGGCAGTGGAACTGCCCGGCCGGACTATAAATCACATTTTCCAGGTCTTTTCAGGCAAAGAGACATTCATTGAAACTGATCTTGAAAAAAATATATTTATTTTAAAAGCCGACGGGCTTGAAGAAAAAGCAGGCTTTTCAATCTCCGACTTTGACCGATCCCTTGTTGCCGCCGGAGGTTGGGTGGAATACGCTGATTCTAAATATTAACACGTTTTTACCTTCCACCTGACACACAGCGTCGGCACTCTGGGCTGCGATGAGCAGATGCGGGACTGTGAGGGTAAGGAAGCAGATGCCTTTGTAGTGAGAAAACTTCTCACCAGATACGAGCATGCTATATTCTCCGAGTCATCATTTTTATGAATTCAGCAAAGATCAGAGCAACTAATGCCGCAGATAGTGGAATGATCCAGTCTACCGGACTCAGTGTTGTGAACTCGAAGATCTTCTGGAAAAAAGGAATGTACATAACACCTAATGTCAACAAGAAAGTAGCAAGCACACCGACCATGAGCAGTTTGTTTGTTAAAATACCTATTTTATAGATGGGCTCTTCCAAGGACCTGAAAGCAAAGGGAATGAACAATATCATGCTGACAATAGCGGCAAATGTCAGTGTCCTTGCTTTCCCGATATCGACCTCCGGGTTATTTAGAATAAATACAAGAAATGATGCCGAAGCCATGATTGCAGCTATACTGACAATCAGGATCAGGTTTCGTTTTTTCAGGATTCGCTCCTCAGGGTTTCTTGGATTTTTAGACATGATCCCTTCTTGTATCGGATCTAACCCCAGACCTATGGCCGGCATGATCTCATCAAACATGTTGATAAATAAAATTTGCAATGCCAGCAAAGGAAGAAATTCAAAACCGAGTAATGTTATCCCCAAAAGAATGAGGATCACTTCGGTAAAATTTCTTGAAATCAGATAACAGGTAAATTTTTCTATATTTTCATAAATAGTTCTTCCCTGCTTCACTGCTTCAACGATCGTTGCAAAATTATCATCCTGCAGTACCATGACACTGGATTCCCTTGCCACATCTGTTCCTTTAATACCCATTGCTATTCCAATATCCGCTTTTTTCAGGGCAGGAGCATCATTGACACCATCACCTGTCATGGCAACTATATGACCTTTATCCTGCAGAGCCCTGACGATCCTTAATTTCTGTTCAGGCATCGTTCTTGCGCAGATATTTATGGCTTCAACGATCCTGTAGAACTCTCCCTCATCAAGCTCATCCAGTTCGCTTCCGGTGATGGCTCCATCCTTGGTTATTTTTCTGAGTTTTTCATCTGCGATATCCTCGAATTTCTGATCCTCATCAAATAAACCGACCTTCCTTGCTACCGCCTTTGCTGTTTCTTCATTGTCACCGGTTATCATCACGACCTTTATTCCGGCTTTTTTACAGGCGCTGATCGCTTTTTTTACCTCTTCTCGCGGCGGGTCTATCATGGCGATCAATCCCAAAAAGACCGGATCCTTTTCAATGTTTTCAGGAGTCAGTGGTTCGGAAACATTTCTGTAAGCAACTCCGAGAACACGGAATGCGGAACTTGCAAGACTGCTGTTTGCTTCCAGGATGCCGGTGATTTCATTAGCATCAAGTTTTTTTATTCCGTCTTTTTTTGCAATGAATTTACATTTTTTCAAAATAACTTCAGGAGCGCCTTTGGTGAACGCTATGATCTCAGCGCTTTTCTTGTGGACTGTTGTCATCTGTTTTCTTTCGGAAGTAAAGACTATTTCCTCTATTTTCCGGTATTCATCCTTAAGATCATCTGCCCATAGACCGGCTTTCGCTGCTGCAACAATCAAGGATACTTCTGTCGGATCACCGATGACTTCCCATTTCCCTCCCCTCTTTTCAAGAACGGCGTTATTGCATAGAACAGCAGACTTTAACAGCATGGCAAGGTTATCATTTTCTACAACATTGATCTTTTCACCATCCGCATAAAAATCCCCATCCGGCTCATACCCCACACCGGTTGTATCTATAAAACCGCCGTCAACAAAGATCTTTTCTACTGTCATTTCATTTTTGGTCAAGGTGCCTGTTTTATCCGTACAGATCACCGTGGTCGACCCCAGTGTCTCGACACCTAACATTTTCCTGATCAGTGCATTATGACCTGCCATGCGGTGCATACCATAGGCAAGGGTCAGGGTCAGGGTCAGAGGCAGACCTTCGGGAACTGCCGCAACAGCCAGGGCTAAAGCTATCAGCAACATTCCTTCCAGAGGGGCGCCTGTTAGCAGTCCTAACGTAAAGGTAAGCGCACAGGCTACCAGAGCGATGATTGCCAGACTCTTTGCAAGCTGCGCCATCTTTACCTGAAGCGGGGTCTGTTCCTCGGCTTCCTGGATCATTCCTGCGATCATTCCTAATTTTGTTTGCATGCCTGTTGCTATTACCAGAGCCTCACATTTTCCGTGAACAATCTGCGTTCCTGCAAAAATCAGGTCGCCTTTTTTCTTCTCAACAGATACGCTTTCACCGGTCAGTGCAGATTCATCCACTTTCAGACCGACCACTTCGAAGATCTTGGCATCCGCAGGGATCCTGTCTCCTGATTCCAGTAACAAGATATCGCCCGGCACCACCATTCTTGTCATTATTTCCCGTACTTTACCATCTTTCAAGACCGTGGTTGTCGGCTCCACGATTTTTTTGAGGGCTTCCATCGCTTTTTCTGCTTTGTATTCCTGAACAGAACCCAGCGCTATGACAAACCCTATGATGGAAGAAATGACCCAGAAATTGAGTTCCTCGCCCACGATCAGAGAGATCATGGCTGCTGCAAACAAAACCCAGACTATGAAGTTTGCGAACTGCCGTACCAGGATTTTAAGGGCTGTTATTTTTCTTTTTTCCTCGAGTTCGTTAAATCCGTATTTTTCCAACCGGTTTTCTGCTTCTTCTTCTGTCAGACCGGAAGTTGAACTTCCCAGTTCCTGGAAAACGTTCGATAGATCCGAAGTTTCATAATCCATTCCAAGTCCCCCTGTAGTTTGTCTTAATAGTGACATGGCGGGTTTTTATTATCAACTGTTTCTTATTGTCAAAGGTTCTTGCTTGATTTTGGCGCCAAATTTTGTTAGAAAAAACCATTAGTTATTCATAGTCCCCAAAGAAAAACGGATCAGGTTTCAACATTTAACAATTATGTTGAACCGCGATAGCGAGCGCATTCCCCGTAGCTTGTCGAAGCGGAAGCAAAGATCCCGCTTTATACGGGGCTGTGGGGTTAGTGTGCGAAGTGTACACAATGATACTTCCAGGGGGAAATATGGAAAAATTTCTTAAAGAAAAAGCTTCCCGCCGAGCATTTTTAACAAAAGGCTGTCTGTTTTTAACCTCTTTTGGAATCTATCCCGGTTTTTTTGACTCATTGACCAAAAAGGCATGGGCAAAAAGGGATACACTCTCTTTACGAGAGGCAATGTTTTATAAAAGGCTTGCCAACAATATAGTTCAGTGCGGGGTCTGCTTCCGTGGCTGTATACTGAAAGAGGGGGAGAGAAGTTTCTGCCGCAACAAAGAGAATATGGATGGCCGGCTCTATAATCTGGTCTATGGGAGGCCATCAGCGGTACATGTTGACCCTATTGAAAAAGAGCCATCCCTCCATATGCTTCCTGGAACAAATATCCTTTGCTTTGGGACTGCGGGCTGCAATTTTCGCTGTAAATTCTGTCAGAACTGGCATCTTTCCCAGAGATCGATTGAGGAGATGGAATATACCTATGACCTTTTGCCGGAAGAGGCAGTAAAAATAGCCATAAAGAAGAGGATTCCCACCATCTCTTTTACTTATAATGAGCCAACCAGTTTCTATGAATATGTTTACGATATTGCCAGGCTCGCCAAAAAGAGGGGCTTAAGGATTCTCTGGCACTCTAACGGAGGAATGAATCCCGAACCCTTAAAGGAACTCCTCAAATATACCGATGCGGTGACTATCGATCTAAAGGGTTTTACTAATAAATTCTATCAGGACACCTCATCTGCCAAACTTGAGCCAGTACTGAGGACATTGAAGATTATCAGAGAAGAAGGAAGATGGCTTGAGATCGTAAATTTACACATCCCCACCCTGAATGACAATCCTGACGATGTGAAAAAGATGTGTCTCTGGATTAAAGAGAATCTGGGCGAATATACACCCTTACATTTTTCCCGCTTTTTCCCCGCCTACAAGCTCACCAACCTTCCGCCAACGCCTATAAAGAAGCTGGAACAGGCCTATAAGATCGCCAAAGGGGTGGGCTTAGAATATGTAACCATTGGCAATGTCCCCGGCCATAAACATAACTCCACCTTCTGCTCTAATTGCGGGAAGAGGCTGATTCACCGTATCCATTTTACGGTTGAGACAAATAACCTGACAGAGGGGAAGTGCAAGTTTTGCGGTCATAAAATTCCCGGGATCTGGAAATAGATGAAAAGACGCCTTGTCTTTGCCATACTGGTAATGGGCTTTAGTGGTATTGTTGTCCAGATACTACTCTTGAGAGAGTTCTTAGTAGTTTTTTCAGGCAATGAGCTGGCGATCGGGATTATCCTGGCCAACTGGCTTATCCTGGAGGCCTTTGGCTCTTTCTTTGTGGGGAAAAAGATCAAGCGCCTCAAAAAAAGGCTTGAAGCATTTGTTGGTCTCCAGCTCTTTTTTTCCCTGTGTTTACCCTTGGCGGTTTATTCAATCCGGATATTAAAGGATCTTATAGGGGTTATCCCGGGGGAAGGCGTGGGGGTGATTCCGATTCTATATTCCTCTTTTCTCATTTTTGCTCCCCTGAGTATCACACATGGAGCGTTATTTACCTTCGGCTGTAAGCTATATTCTCTTCACTTTGTTTCAGAAAGCAAAGCATTTTCCATTGGCAGGGTCTATGTCCATGAGACCATAGGCACAATTTTCGGAGCAATTGCTTTTACCTATTTGCTTGTCCCTTACCTCCATTCCATCCGGATAGCCCTAGGAATAGCGCTTTTGAACAGCCTTTTGTGCCTCCTTCTTCTGGGATATCCTCTCCGTAAATCTTTAACCGGCAAGGCTCTGGCAGTCGGATCGACAGTATTCCTGGTCTTATGTGCTTATCTAATCCTCAGCCC
>JAJSZW010000019.1 GCA_030262895.1 Deltaproteobacteria bacterium
TTATTTTATTATATCTCGCGGTAATGGCCGCACCTGATACGCCACCAAAAACATCGCCCAGCATACTGCGCGTTGTGTCGCTAAGACAGGGGTTTATGATGAAAATCCTTTAAGAGGATTTTTATGATTTCTCTTTGTGAACAAGTGAGTTTTGGCATCCCACAAGAATTTCTTCGGAAATCAACGCCAAAGAATCCTGCGCATGTTTCAGATCAGGTTGTTTTATCCATTTTATTGGAGTTAGAAGTTCTACCGGAAAATCTTTTATTATCCTGCTGATCTCAATTGGTTCGACCCACAAATCTTTCTTTCGCGCTTCTTCGATAATATCCTCCCAACTAAATGAATATTTTTCAGCAATGAAAAGTATGTCTGCGTAGTCTTTTGGTTCCATACGGCTTAACGCACAGATTTTATTGGAAAGAAGATTTCTCCAATTATCGACTTTCCAAAAAAAAGCACATTTTTCAAAATTGCCAAAATGAAAAGGAACATCATTTATAAAATCAATCTTTAGAACAACTTGATCCTTGTTTAAAAAGATACGTAAAAAAGATTCACTGGTTATTGATACACTACAACGAGAAAATGTTTCCTTTAAATAAGTTACGACTGTTTTGCATTGCTGTTTGAAATCAGGATGGCTGTTCACGAACAAATCTAAATCATCAGAATATCTGTGTTCAAGAAAACACCTGCTTAACGCGGTCCCGCCGGACAGATAAAAGTCAACACCCAGGCCGTGAATCCCTCTTAAAATTTCATCCTGGAATGGATATAATTTATTTAAATAATATTCCTCTGGCATACTTGTATTTTCTCTTTAATTCCTTTGGATACAATCTATCAAGAACATCATCCGCCAAAGCTTCTTTCAATAATTTTTCTGGAATAAGTTTGTTTAATGTATACCAATCGTATGTAGATAGCAGTCTGCAAAAGATTAATTTTTTATCGAGGAACGGCAATGTTTCAGTTTTGCCAATTATGAAGTCATACAATTGATTTGCGTCAACATTTTTATCCCAAAAAGCATCTGACAATAATTTTTTTTTATCTTTCGGTGTCAGTTGTTTCATCTTATTACTATTTCTGTAAATTTTGTTTAAAAATCCAGGTTTTTTGAAGATAGAAGGCTTTTATAATTTCTTCCTGTCAAGGAAAAGTGCCGCATTATGCAAAGGTCTCAATTCTTCCTGCCTGTGGAGCAGCTATACACGTTTAGTACGAACGTCCCTCTCGTTTCTAACAGGCAGCCCTTTTTCCTTTGCGAGCTTCGCGCCTTTGCGTGAGCCTTTTTTTCATTCGATGTTGGATGTTCGATGTTCATCTTTCCCTTTCAGCTTCTACGATTTCAACTCTTCTCCCTCTACGCCTTAGCGTCTTTGCGTGAGATACTTAATCCGTGTAATCTGCGTAATCTGCGTAATCTGCGGATCGCTATACACTCTGCACTTTGTCCTGACAAGCCAATAGTTAATATTTATGATTTATCCCGCCTGCCCCATAGCTCCGGCAGATGGTACTGGTATTTAACTGGGATGCGATCCTGTTGGGTCTTCTCTCTGATCTCCGACTCACCTTATCTAGAACTTGCATCCAAAATCGTTATTCCTACGATTTTATCACCATCTGTTCTAATCAAGATATCATCATCCCTCTCAACTGTTTTTTTTGCTCTCTGCGGCTTTCGAAAACTCAAATACAAAACATCCGCATCTTCGTCATAGTCAACCCAAATATGCTTTACCGGAAGCTTTGCAAGTTCTGATGATAGTCCCAAGCAAGAATCGATTATTTCCTTATTTGCTGTATTTAATGCCTGCATCGCCTTATTGTATCCCCCTTTGGTTTCTTATTCAGGAAATATGCCGTGATCACGAATCCATCTTCTTTTGAAATCTACCTGTAAACAACCACCAGCCATTTATTTTTCCCCATGTTCTTCGTTGCTTTCAGACTCCCTTTATTGCCCATGATTATGAAATCCGGTTTTTCGACAGCTTCCAGAACCTCAAAATAGTAGCTGGCTAAATCGTCGTGGTTCACGGTAATATGGAACCATCTCTCATACGTTAAACGTATCGGCACGCCATTAACTGAATAGGCGCTCTCCACATCCCGTTCGCTTCCCAACTTGCTCCCCCCCCTTCTTCTTCTCTTCTTATCTTCTGACCTCAGACCTCAGACCTCAGACCTCAGATCTCTATCCTTTCAGCTTCCATTCTCCCATCCCATGACTTCCCCATACAATTCAGCGTACTGCCCCACCACTTTCTCAATATCAAAACAGTTCACCGCCTTTTCCCTTGCCTTTATGCAAAGCTCTTTATGACGGTTTTCATCAGACAGAACCCAGTTGATGCCGTTTCTTGATCAATGGTTGGAGTGCGGCAAATACTTTTTCAATTGAAATTTTTTCAATGCAAGGGGCCGGCTCATTATCTTTTATAAAATATCGGCAACGCCAATTACAGTTAAAACAATCCATTTGATGGATAATTGCAACAGGATGTGGTTTTTTAGTTTTATTTTCTATGTCATAGGGCATAAAACGCCCATAATGGCCACCGCCTAACAGGCAAAAAGCCAGCGTAGAGACTGCCGCAGCAAAATGGATCGCGCTGGTCTCATTACTCACCACAAACGAGGCGTCTTTAATAATGACAGCAAGTTCGACAAGATTGGTTTTGCCTGTCATATTCACAACCGGCACACCAGTTTGAGAAATTAATGATTCAGCTAAGCCTTGTTCATCCGGGCTTCCACATACAACTACAGTAAGTCCACTTTGCCGATAAATTTTATCAGCCAGAGTTGCAAAATGGGCAATCGGCCATTGTCTGCCATTTGAGCCTGCTCCAGGAAATAAAACACAATAGCCACTTACATTATCCAACGGGTTATTAACCCCTTTAAGGGCAAGGCAGAGGTCAGGCAAGCCTGCTTTCATGCTCATGCCCAATCCATACATAAATTCAGCGTTGCGCTTTAACTCCATTAGGGGCTGCGGATTAACCGGAATTAAACGAGTATAGAATTGATCACTAATCTTTTTTTCTATTGCTTCAATATTACTGCAATCACCAACTGAACTAATTTTCTCTCTCGCTCCGCTGATTCGTACGATTGCATCACCGTACGAAAACTCCCTGGAATAAGTGGGATGTATAACCACATCAAAACCGGCTTTGCGTATTTTTTTAAGCAACTTCAAACGATATAGCAAATTTCTATAAAATTTTTGTCTATCAAGCGGCCATACTTCATCCCAATAGGGAAGTTTTTTTGCCAAGTCTGACCATACCTGGTTTCCTAACAGAATAATTTTTTTATCAGGATAGATTTTTCTGAAGTGCTGGGCGGAATCAAGCCAAAGGATAAAATCGCCAATGGCATCGAGACGAATGATGAGAACCGCATCGGCACAACCCTTTTTTACAAAAAAGGCACATGAGTCGTAAAAAAAAACAAGTATTTTAATCAAGTTAGATATTATTTTTCTTCCCATACGTTCTTAATAGATCCCAGTCAGCTATTGTTTTGCCGTCCATCAGCTTTTTTACCACAACAGCGAGTCCCATTTTACAGCCGTAATAGGCCAAATTAACCATATGCGAGTTTATTGTTTGTTTTGTCAACAAATGAAGTGAGCGGCCATCACTCCATAAATTGAGCGAATATCTCTGCGCTATATGTTCCAAGGTCTTTATATTGTAAAATGAAATATGCTGGCCATGATTAAGGCCATAATAATACCACTCATTAGGTGCAGGAATTTCTTTGCCATAGAGATCTGTTGAAAATAATATATTGTCACTCAAACCAAGCATATTCTGTATCTCTTTATTTGGCTCTACAAAGTGTTCAAAGGTCTCAAAAGACGTAACAAGTTCGTAATGCGCGTTTTCTGCCTCAAAACCTCTCGCAAAAAGATTTTCTGTATAGGCATCTTGCCAATAGAAATCAAACCCAATATCCCGCATCAGCCTGACGAAAATACCATATCCTCCTCCATAATCGACAAAACGAGCCTTCCTATTGAATAGTAAATAAATCAACACTGAAGAAATACGAGACAAATATACATTTCGACTTATATACCCCGTATCAGAAACATTGATACTTTCTTGATATGACTCTTCAAGCCAAAATGGTTCTTCAGTTTGGAGGAAATAACATTTAGGACATTGGTAATATTTAACACTATATTTTGCTAAAATTTTAGCTTCGTGCATAAATACGCTGTGGCTTCCACAAATCTTGCAAACCATGATATCGCCCTTATCTCCCATTAATCAAAACAGAAAGGTCTTTTTTTATATAGCCAACTTTTTTTATTTTTTTCACTCCATTCTTTAAAAAGTTTAATGTCTAATGAGTTGTATTGACTTATTATTCTAATATCATTTTCATCAGGAAGATTGTAATTACTCTTGCGTTCATGGGGCACTTCAACCATTGGCAATGTCATCTTTTTTAGAAAATCGTGAATTTCTCTTGTAAAGTTGTCAAAAAGAATAACATAATAAAAATTTACCAGATTATCCAATGCCCTGTTAAGTGTCTCTTTATCCGGTTCCTTTCTAACCATACCCGCGTAATAACGGCATGACATGTTTCTAACTTCCCAACAATGTTTTAAAAAATACTTTAATCCTCTATTCACAAATCTTTTGTAAGGACTGCCTGGCGGATTTCTAAGAACCATCTGATAGTATGACCATACTCTATCCACAGGATTTCTTATCACTGTTATATATTTAAATTTTGTAGGACTGCATAAGTGCGATACTGGACGATGCATGTTAAGGTTAATAAAACGCTTTAAGGAATCTTGCCTGAGTATTTTGTGTAAAGATGTTCCCCCAGGTTTTGGAATATGAATAAAAGCGATTTGATCCTCTTTGAAAAGATAATTAGAAGTATGAAATCCGATACGCTTATTATGTGTTTTTATAGCAAGGTCGGTCCATATGACACGGTCAACCGCCTTTAGGAGCTTAAAATAAATTTTGCTAATAATCATGGATTCACCAAATATAGCTTTATGAGCAAATACAAAGTGGCTTCCTCAAATATTTCAAACCATCTTATTCCCCATTAATCCAAGCTGAAATGTCCCTTTTTATAAGCTGTTGCAAGCTTTCCATATCATTCTTAAATACTGTTTGAAGATATAATCTGGTTTCCTTCTGTAATTGTGGCGGCTTGCATGTATTAACAATTTCTAATGCGCCGCCAACACATTGCTTCAGTTTGATCGGTAACAACAACCTATTTAGTTTGGATTTTGACATGCTCAATAAAAACTTTGAGAGCCATGGGTGTTTTGGAATAGTAGAGACATTGTGCTTGCAAAAAATATCCAATTGAACCCTATCAACCTCCAAAAAATCAAAAAGTTCCGTCAAAAAGGTTTCTTTTGCCAAGTCCTCATACATAAATATCTTTACATGACTAAAACTTGTTACGTAATGCTTCACCGGCTGATAATACATCCCCGCCTCAACGTACAAAAAGGGCCAAGCATAATTCATTTTTTTTCTGTATGGCTCATAAACAATCGCCTGCTCAAAGCTTAATGGTTCGCTTAGCAAGCGAACTGCATGAAGGTAATTAGAATAAGCCCGATCAACAGGATTCCGTAGAACAATAATGATCTTCACATCATCATCCAGATATTTTTTTATATTCCTTACGCTTTTTTTTATAATAAAAAAGGTAGTCGTTCGAAATATCACCTTTTATCTTCGACTCATTTCCCGCAAATAACACCTCGTATTCATTGATGGTTTTAATCACATCATTCTGAAAAGCGGCCGCCTCACCTCCAATGAAGTTACCCGGCATTTGAGAAAAAAAACGGCACTCTTTTCGTGGGGGAATAAAAATATCAGGATGCTGATTCAGGTAATGAAATAATGATGTTGTCCCTGATTTGGCAACGCCAACAACCAAGAACTGAGGTAATGAGTTTTTTGCCATTAGAGTAGCCTTTATGAACGATTAAATAAGTTACTTAACCTCATAATTATCCTCTTTGCTATCGAATTGCTAACATGTGTATTAAAAAAATTTTGATCAAGTTTTGCATTCACCCAAAAAAGGTTGGGATGCATTAAGGGAAATTCTAATTCATACTTAACGGCACTATTTATTCCTTTGTTTTTAGAGATAGTATGCGTTGCATTATTCCCAAACCCAATATTTTCAACCAAATTTCTCGACGGCCTTATTGAAAGGCCAGAGTTACTTCGAACACAAAAATTCCACTGATAATCCCATGTATCGATACTCCCGGAACATACTTTGTCTAAAATCGTTTTTCTACGATTTATTTCTTTTTGACTACTAAACAGATTATAGCTTCCCAACCAATTCCTAAATATTTGGTAATTGGTTAAATTAAGGTCATAATATTTCCATGCCCTTCTCCATGTGGCCCACCCCCATATTGGCGTATAAAATGAGAAATTGTAGCTAAATTTATCTCTGCCAAGGCCAAAATGTTTATACCCACCAATATGCCAAACCCTCATATCCCCCCTATACCGCTCCAGCAACTCCTCGCAAAACCAGAAAAAACTCTGCCCCGGCAGGCAGTCGTCTTCCAGAATAATACCTTCTTCCTCATTCTCAAAAAACCAAGTGATGGCGCTGCTGACTGCTTTACCGCATCCCAGGTTTTTATCTCTGAAAAGCGTTTTTACCTCGCAATCCCAATCCACTTGTGTCGCGATCCGGCGCACCTGTTTCACTTTTTCCGCCTCGCCAGCTTTATCCGCCCTTGGGCCATCGGCGGCAACATAAAGCCTGGGCGGTTTGGCCTTGCGGATTGCCTCAAATACCTGTTTGGTTGTATCAGGACGGTTAAAGGCCAAGAAGAGAACCGCTGTTTTCAGCGGATGCGGGTGCACAAAATGTTCCGTTGTTATTTGAGAAGCATTTTCATGGCGAGACGTTGGTAACTTATTCATCAAAAAGCTCCTGCTTTTTTTTATAAAGCGGGACATTAAGTTTCTATGTTTAGTAAACTTCGTCATGACTGCCTACGTCAATCAGAAGAACTTGATCTTCACCAACGAATTCAAAAACGATCCTGCAATCATCGTCGATACTGAAAGCCCATTGTCCAGCCAGCTTACCGCTGAGTTTGTGGGTTCTTAGTTGTGGAAAAAACGGATTTTCCAGAAAAATTTTCATTTTTTCACGGAATTTCTTTTTCAGTCTTGAATTATTCCTTACTCGCTTTTTGTAAGACCTTTTGAACGCTTGATCCCATGCAGCTCTAATCACTTTCGAGGTCCTCCAACAACTCCTTTATGCCACCGCTTTTGACAAACCCCTTCTTAAGATTCATCTTGGCTTCCTCAGTCCTCTGCGCAAGCCTTTCTCTCTTCAACTCAATTACCTGTTTTCTTATTATCTCCGCAACGTATTCTTTATCTGTAGAAGGCAACTGGCCAAATTCCTTAATCACTTCATTAACACTGGTATTACTCATTTGTTCCTCCTTTCAGTGTACTGAAAAATTCCTCCAATCTAACATCCTGCTATATACCGCAAAGTCCAATTGCTCTGCCTTTTTCTCTTTCTGTAGTTTTGGCGGCAAAAATGCCTTCTCTCAATGTTCGTAAAATTTTGATCGCCTGGAGAATCGCTCGCAGCTCCTTGAAAGCTATTTCCTCATATTTTGTCTTTGTCTGCATAAAATTTCCTAATGTAGAAACCTTGAAGACGTGATATTTTTCGGTCGGTCAGGACTCATATTCTTTTTGATTACACATCTGAGCATTCAGCCGCGTACTTTTTTACTCTAATGCAACCATGCTCTGTGTGTCATCAGACTCCTTTTATTATCTTTTTCTGCTGGATTATTTTATTGTAAGCCTCATAGACAAAGAGCCAATCAAACCACTCAGCATCATCACCAAGTTTTCCGGCAGCAAACTCTTTGGAAAACTCAACGCTTTTCATCTTATGCTTTCTTTCAAAGCCTTTGAGGCGCTTGAGATAGTTTGCTGCCTTTACGCTCAACAGTTTCTCTTTTAAGACTATACTGGATTTCACTATCGGTAACGCTTCGCCCGTTATCTCTATTTGCTGCATATGTTCCTCCAATTTCCCCTGCTATATCCAAGGTTTTTATCTCTGAAAAGGGTTTTTACCTCGCAATCCCAATCAACCTGTGTCGCGATCCGGCGCGCCTGCTCCACTTTTTCCGCCTCGCCAGCCTTATCAGCCCTCGGCCCATCGGCGGCGACATAAAACCGCGGTGGTTTGGCCTTGCGAATTGTCTCAAGCACCTGTTTGGTTGTATCAGGACGGTTAAAGAGCAGGAAGAGAACCGCTGTTTTCAGCGGGTGCGGAGGGGTAAACGTATTTGATGAAATTTTTTGCACATCGACCTCTATTTAGGACTCAACAATCCCTCAAAATACTCAATAGTCTTTACCAGCCCGTCTTCCAGTTCAATCTTCGGCTTCCAATCCAGCTCCTCTTTTGCCAGTGTATTATCAGGCTTACTTTGCTTTGGGTCATCACTCAGCACTGGCGTAGAAGTTGTCAACGCAGATGACTTCGTGGCCATGTTTAAGCGGCTTTTCACAGAGATGGGAGCCGAAAAAAACCGGCTCCGCCAGTAATAATGGCCTTTTTCATATAATTATCTTCTTAATAAAATAAAACGGGTTTAAAGCATTTGTCTTCAGTTTAAGTGAGGGATAAGTTTGTTTATCAAAAATATCATATATTAAATTTGCTGTCATTTGCCCTAAGAGGGTGGCTATTGCAGCGCCATGTATTCCGTACAACGGAATTAGAATTAAGTTCAAAACAACATTAGAAATCATCCCAATAGATGTCCGATATAAATTTTTCTTAATATAATTTTCTACAATAAACCATTTTGAACACGCCACCCCCAAAAACACAAACACCCCCGCCCAAATATGAATACTCAAAACCCCTGCTGCCGGCAAGAATGCATCCCCATACAACACCCTGATTACCCAGGGCGCCACAAAGGTTGTCGGCAGGGCAATAGCCACTGCCAGCCAGACCATCAGATCATAGAGTTTCTGCAATCTTTGATAATAAAGCTCTTCGCTTTGTTTTTTAGCATTGATAATCGCCGGAAAAACAGATGAAGTAATCGCCATAGGAACAAAATACCACGCCTCGCTCAATCTCACCGCTGCCGCGTAATGCCCTACCCGTTCCGCATCCAGCATCTCCTTTATCATAACCTGATCTATCTTCATATAGATCGAAATCACCATTCCTGACAATATCAACGGCCAGGAATCCCTCAATAATTCTTTTGCTGTCTCCCATCGCCACTTCCAATACCAGATTTTGCCGATATTTTTCAGATACATGGCAGTCAATCCAACTGCATGCACTACTGCATCGAGCAGAAAGACGCACGCAAACCAGACAAGCGGGGCTGATATCCAGACAAAAATCAGCTTAGTAATGGAAGAGACTACAAGCTGAACAAGGTGGGCATACACCACAAATTTGGATTTCACCTCTGCCTGATAATTAAGATCAATGACATTAAAGGCCTGGAAGATAACGGCAAAGGCGATGATGATAATCAGTATATTTGTTTGGGTGTCATTATGGGTAAACGGGATTGCGGCGGCAATGCCTATCCACATCATGATTGCGCCGCCTGCCTTTAGCCAAAAAGCCGTGCCAAGCAGTTCATCCCTGCGCTCCGGGGCCTTGACCAGCTCCCGCACCATGATGCCATCAAGCCCCAGAGTTACCAGCGCTGTAAAAAGCACGACAAAGCTGCCCGCATAGCTCAAAAGCCCAAACCGCTCCGGCCCGAGATATCGGGCAACATAAACACCGACAAAGAGCGCAACAACCATGCTCAACACACGATGGCCCATGAGCCAGGAGGTGTTGCTAAAGTAGCGTTTAAAGCCGGATGACCGAATGTCGATAGCTGTTCTCAAATATTACCTCTTTTTACAGCAATTGCTGACTCATCCAGTTCAATAATTCTCCTGTTCCATTTTTTCCTTCGTTATCGAGAATCCCACAGACTATCTGTTTAGCAATCCTATCTTCACAAGAAGCGAGCGGATTTTGTTCTCTAACCCGACTATTTTAAGGAGCCGATAAATCAAATATTCAAAGAGATACGCAATGCCGTTCGCCACCGCTGTTATTTTTCCAATTTCCTTATGATTTGACTGTATTTCAATTGTTTCAATGATTGTGCGAAACGCATTGTTTCTAGACAAGCCACCTTCGCCAACACAAATTGTAACTTTGTCTATGAACAAAGCTTTTATAGAGGAACCAGCACGAAGATCGAATTCCTTATCACCAACAATACGATAGTCCTCCGAGAAACGTCCAAATCGTTCAAACAAAGACTGATGGTATAAACTGCCAGGATGGCAGATACAGTGTCTTCTTTTTGCAGATTTCCATTCCCATGCCTTCCCAAAAACTCGTATTTTTCGACCAGATTTATCGACCAAAACACCTTTTGCAGAGATAAAGTTAATTTCGCTGGAATGGGCAGAGTAAAGCATAGACTTTATGGAATTAGCGCTTGCAAAGAAGTCGTCTGCTCCGACAAAAGAAATCCACTCTCCTCGTGCGTGATTCAATGCTTTGTTCCAGGCATGGTAAATACCGCGGTCCGGCTTCGACTGCCAAAAAGCAATTTTCTTACTGTTATGTTTGATGATATCAACACTACCGTCAGTCGATCCTCCATCAATGAGAATTAGTTCCATGTGAGGATATGACTGATTGACTACGCTGTCGATACAGCGTTGCAGGGTGGCTGAACTATTAAGTACAGCAACGATAACAGTGACCAATGGTTGATATAGTAACTTAAAGTCTTTTGTCATACTACATACGGTGTTCAGTTTTTAAGTTCAAGATTTTTACGAAATCATCAAAAAAAGACAACTGCAAAGTACCAAACAAAATTAGACAACAGACTCCAATACCTCTAAAACTTTTTGAGCAGTGATCTTCCACGAAAACTTCGTTGCACGTTTAAACCCTTTCTTGCGTAATTCATCCGCAAATTGGGCATTGTCAATAACTTTCCATATTGCCTGTGATATTTCCTCAACACAGTATGGGTTAATAAGAACTGCTGCATCTCCTACTACTGTGTATATTATCGTCCCATGGCACATATATGACTCTGTTGATTTAATGCGATATCAATTTTACTACAATTATAGTTTTTTGTATCGTGTATTAATAATAGGATACAATCAATCAGAGTTATATATCTTCTCCCATTTGCGGGCCAGTTTTAGCCAATTAAAGAGATTTGAGCGCTTGAGAATGGTAGACTTTGGCCATCTTCCCTTTTCTTTAGCTTCCAGCACACGCTGTATCCCTTTTGCCAACGCGACGGACGATCCTGGGTTTACAAGCCACTCATGGAAATCTGGGCCCAATAGTTCACGCCGGTCACCCACGTCACCGGTTACTATGGGGTGCCCGGTTGCCAGACTTTCGATCAACTTAAGGGGGCAGCGGGCTCTAGCCACGTCATCAGCGTAAACAGGATCTACCATGACATCAGTCAAATTGTAATAGCTCAAAGCTTCTGAGTACGTCACTTGGCCCGTAAAAATGATTTGGGTTGAATAGGACTTTTTTGCAGCAAAGGTACCCAAGTAAGCCTCATCTGCCCCGCTGCCTACTATCAGAAGTTGACTTTGCGGCAAGTCCTCGACTAATAACTCAAAAGCATCAAATAGCAGATTTACAGGATGAGATCTAAGGTCAAGCGCACCAACGTAACCAATAACCGGCCCTCCTGTTTTTAACCTCTTCTGAACATTTTCAACTGAGGATGTGTATGGCTCACACTTGACTGTTTCGGGATCCGTCCCGTTCGGTACATGAACAATAGAATTTGCAGGTACTCCCAGAGCCAGGTACCGATCCCTTAGAAAATAAGTATTCACAGTCACACCGTCTGCCTTGCAGGGAAGCCAATCTTCCATCCATGCCACCAACTTCTGTTGCCAGCGAGCAGAAAAGCGGTTTGCTTGAGCTTCGTAATCGTCACAATCTACGAACAAACGGATGCAACGCAAACGACTAATGAGCCAGCCGGCCATACCGTTTTGTGGTTGTGGCTTCCCCACATGAACAGCATCGGCAGGCAGTTGCAAGCCGTTAAGCAGGAATCCCATAAATCCGCTGAATACCACCCATAGTAATTGCAAAAGAGGAAAATCATACTTCTGCCCGCCACGCTTAAGGACATGCATCTGACCCACATAGTGGATTTGAATTGGTTCTCTTTTCGTTGGGACCTTATACCTTAGGTGAGAGCAGCTAGATAAGTCGTGATGTAAGGCAAGAATTGTAATCTGATGACCAAGGCTGGCTAACTCTCGGGCCAAAGGCAAACAACGAGCTCGGCCATAAGGGCTCTCGAGGCTGGAGGTGATCAAAAAGAGAATTTTCATCGGCATCAAAGTTTCAGGTGATAATATACGAAGTTATCTCAAGTTCCACGAACTCAGTTTCTGTCTTTGCATTGTTGCTTCTACGTTGAGGCCAATTCATCGACTACGTCAACCATTCGGTCCCATGAAAACCTGTAACTATCTTTTTTGATATTCTCTGCAAATTCTTCTGCCTGTTTCTCCTGAAAGAATTTAATTATGGCAGTTGCAATGTCTGAGGAAGATTCTGGAGATACCAGATAACCGGTTTCCCCATCCTTTACTACTTCAGGCAGACAGCCAACTCGAGTAGCAACAACCGGCTTATAAAAACCAAAAGCAATTTGTATTATACCGCTTCCAGTGGCTGAAATATATGGTTGTACTACCAGATCGACAGCACTGAAATATTTGCCGACCTCCTCATTTGGAACATACTCATCCACAAAAATAACGTTTTTCTTAACGCTTAGTTTATCAACAAGATCAAGATAGTAATTCTTGTCCTTCCAGAATTCCCCGACAACAAGCAACGTCACCTGCACTGTGGGTAATACTTTGGGAATCGCTTCCAGAAGATATTTGAGCCCCTTATATTCTCTGACAAACCCAAAAAACAAAAGAACATTTCCAGCGATCCCAAAACGTTTTCTGATCTCCCGTGGATCAAAATCAGATTGTTTAAAAACGTCGTACGTGGGGTGAAAAGTTTTCCTCACCTTTGCGCATGGAAGAATATCTTTCAGGTTATCAAGATCTTCCTGCGAATGAACGATAAAATAATTTCCGTTTTTTAATACAATACGTGTTAGAATCCTATCTATCCATTTTGACTCGTGCTCAACCACGTTGTGACAGTGGAAAAGAATTTTTGTTTCGCTGAACAGCTTGACAAGAATTGATATGGTCAAGAATTGCGGCGCCCAAAAAGAAACCCACCACGGAACGATCAGTAGATCAGACTTCGACATTATAATTTTCCAGGCGACTATTAACCATGATATGGGGTTCATAGAATCAAGGATTCTCTCAACGCCCTCTTCTTTTATGTGGGTTTGGCTCGGATCAATATCTGTCTTGCCTGGAAAAAGCCAGCAGGGGTATTGCCTCTTAAACGCAAAGAAAGAAACATCATGCTTTTTTTTCAAATTGCGAAACAATAGAGTAGTATAGTGTGATATGCCACCACGAAATGGATATGTGGGACCAATTAAACAAATCTTCATTTCTTTTTATTAGGATTCAAATGAGTTAGTTCTATACGCCTCACTCGAAGAAGAGTTTCCTCTATGAGCCTGCGATTAAAGGAGATAACGTCAGCAACAAGCCCAACCACCAAAACCTGAAAACCAACAATAAATAGAATTGCCGCAAAAATCAATGACTGAATATGACCGCCACCCTGCCCCATAAAATAATAGATCAAAAAACGTACTGAAGGAATAAGTCCTGCAAGAATAAAGAAAAAACCAATATAGAAAAACACCCGAAATGGTTGATACATAGTGTACATGCGAATCATTGTGGTCAGTGAACGTTCAATGAAGTTGGGAATACTTTTAAAAAGCCTTGATTCACGCGTTTTGGGATTCGTGCCTATGGGAACACTAATTACTGCAAGTTGTTTCTTGCCTGCCTGGATAATGGTTTCAATCGTATATGAAAAAGGTGAAACAATATTCATTTGCAAGGCTGCTTCCCGTCTAAAAGCTCTAAAACCGCTTACAGCATCCGGAACATCGGTTTCAGAAAGACCGCGCAGCACCCAGCTTCCCACTTTTTGCAGTTTTTTCTTTATGGGGCTAAAATGTGGAATCTTTTCAGTCTGACGATCACCTATCACGATATCAGCTTCGCCTTTCAAGATGGGCGCTATGAGCTTGGGGATATCTTCTCCCTTATACTGATTATCTCCATCGGTATTGACAATAATATCAGCACCAAGTCTCAGGCAGGCATCCAATCCGGCAAGAAAGGTGCGGGCAAGTCCCTTGTTGCAAATGTTTCGCACGATGTGATCAACACCGATTTCTTTTGCTATCTCCACGGTTTTATCTGTGCTGCCATCGTCAATGATAAGGATTTCTACCTGGTCAACTCCCTCTATTTTGCGGGGGATATCTTTTACTGTTTGTGGCAAACTGCGCTCTTCATTGTAGCATGGTACTTGGACTATGAGCTTCATGAAATCACTTCAATGTCTTTATCGGGTGGGGGTTCGTGTTTCTTCATGTTCAAAAAGAGATGATCGAATACTTATTTATCTGAATAATCAGGAAGTTATTTTGAGATGTAGCCAATTTTTTGTCAAGATGTTTTTTGATATTATTTCATTTGCCACAAAACTTACAAAGATAGGTTAGCTCTAATTTTAGCTGCCACGGCTTCATGGCCTGCGACTTGCGTATGCGGCAAACGATATAAGAGATTTGGAAATAAATTACATATAATTTAGCGAGTTAATTTCATAATACAGGCATCACTTTATTTTCAGATATATATTAACTGTTTGATATTTATGTAAATACATATTAGCAGTTGATTTTTGCATGATTTTTGCATGCTTAAAACTTTACTTTCTTTAAGGACTTTGCAAAGATTTGAATGCACATATGAGAAAGGATAGGAAATATTGTAGCCGTTCACGGCTTAAAACTTGAAATTGGAAAATAGAAATTAGGGAGAGATTAGAAATATTATATCGCTTTTAGCTGAGTTGCTTATTTACAAATGAATGCTTCCATACCCATGACATCGACAGAAAAATTTAAGACCAAATTGCTTTTTCTGATTGGCTTTGCCCATATCCTGATTTCCGTTTTCACAATCATCCCGGGTTATATCTCCATTGATGAGATTACATACCACAGGATGACAAAGAGCTTTTCGGAATCTGGTGGTCTTGAAATATGGAATGGCTATCGAGAATATCCGTCTCCGGAACTGGAGACGCGTTTTATATTTGCCCGCAACGGGAGACTTGTTTCCCAATATCCTTACCTTTTTCCCGTGCTCAGCACACCGTTTTACCGTATCTTGGGGTATCGCGGTCTGTTTTTTATCAATGTTATTGCATTTGTCGGCATTGTTTTTTTCTGTTACGCCATTGCAAGAAAACTTTTTCAGGATCGGAATCTGGCCTTAAACTCATGTTTTATTCTTATTTTCGCAACCTTTTCCTGGGAATAGTCGCAAGCAGCATGGCCTCACGCTACCGCAACTTTTTTCCATATAGCAACCTTCTATATTTTTGTCTGCTCGTTCTATGCGAAAACAGGGCGAATGGCATTTTTGCTTGCTCTGGCGTCTGGTTTTATCACAGGATTTGCCATGGGAATCCGTCTTGATTCCATCTTCGTGCTTCCATGTCTCATTATCCCTTTCCTTTTTCTGAAACCATACCGTCCGCTGCCTGCCCTTGCAACCTGCATCGGAGCACTTCCCGGTTTGGTCATTCTCACCGCCACGAACTACGCAAAATTTGGTGTCCTTTCACCCTTTTCCTATGGCCGCTCTATGGATGCATCGGAACTCAAACGATATTTGCCTTTTGCCGTGCTGGGCATACTTACAATCATCATTTCATGGGTATTAACGCGACGCCCGGTGATCTCCTGCATGCGCCGTTACAAACGTGCAGCCGTTATTGCGATAATTTTGTTGGTGGGTGTTCTTGCAATGATTCCTCACGTGCGAAGCACGGTCGGAAACTCTTTGAACGGAGCTTACCAACTGATTGTTGACTTTCGTGTGCGAGATCTTGACATCAAAGAAGGGGGCTTGTCGCGCAGCGAGGGAGGAGGAATGGTCTATATAAATGGGCTGAAAAAATCGCTGCTACAAAGTTGCCCTTACCTTGTAGTGTTGCTGCTCCCTTTTCTGAGAATTATACGTAATGACAAAGAGACTGTACAGCTCACAATATTATTTCTTGTCCCTGTAGCTTTTATAGGTTTTTATGCGTATCGTAATGGCTGGCACGGTGGATTGTGCATGAATCTCAGGTACTTTATTCCAATTTTACCTTTTACCTCTATGCTTTCCGCCTACGCCTGGCGCGAGTTGTCTGCGAATATAAATTTAAACTGGGGCAGGTTATGTTTAATAACTGTTTTTGTGTTTACTATCCTTTTTTTGACGACACAAACAAAAATTGACGCTCAGGAATTTCCTTTTCTTACCCTGCCGTTGCTATTGGCATTGCTGCTGACTATTCTCCTGTTGGTACGCGAGAACTTTGCAAAGCTCAATCGCTACATTTTCCCACGTGCTACTGTAGCGATATTCTTTGCAGCAATAGTATGGTCAAGCCTTGTAGCATTTTTGTACGACTATCCTCGCGCCCGCTATCTCAGATCGTACAGTTTTAGTGTTGCCAACGATACTGCAAAAGTTGTTTCCCAAAACTCAATTTTTTTTTGCCGCCAATTATGATGCGTTTTCAGGTTTGATTGAACGAGGACTGATACGTATTGCTATTCCAAGTAGAGACAACTTTCATGATTTTCCCACATTGATCAAATATCATTTACAAAATAGCCATTCGGTTTATGGTGCTTTTTCTTCCTTGCAGTGGGAAGATATCAAGAAAAGAGGCCTGATTGATAGCTTTGAAGTTGTTCCGATTGAATTTGACCATGATTACGCTTTGTCCGAATTGGTCATGAAATGAAAAATATTATAGCATCAACAAACCGCTGGCGCTGGCTGTTGGTTATAGCCATCCTGGTGCATTTTGCCGTTATCTTGCTGCTTGGTTTGTCCAGGTATTGGGGTTATATGAGCTCTATTAATGATCTTGGTGTGTTTGACCAGGCAGTGTGGGGTATGCTGAATGGCGAATCACTTCTCAATACCAGCCAGTTCAATCGACAGATTAATTGGTTAGGCTTTCATTTCCATCCTGTTATCTTTCTATTCACTCCACTCTATGCCATTATTCCCAATGTTGCTTGGTTAACCCTCGCCCAGGCCATTGCCTTGTCGCTCGCAGCTTGGCCGATCTTCCTGTTGGCAAGCCGGGTCTGCTTGTCAGAAAAAACCGGGTTGTTGTGGGCCGTTGCTTATTTGCTGAACCCGTTTCTGCTGAATGCGGCAGCCTGGGATTTTCATCCCATGACTTTGGCAGTGCCCTTTGTGGCAATTAGTATGCTGGCTATCGAAACAAAGAGACCATACTTGTTATTTGCTTGCATTTTTGTCATTCTCTTATGCAAGGAGCACTTCGGGGTAATGGCAGTCGGTTTTGGCATACTCTGGTATATCCGTAACAAGAGCTGGAAGCCGGCACTCGGTCTGACGTTAATTGGTATCATGCATAGTTTGATTGTGCTATGCGTCATCATGCCGGCACTTTCACCCATAGGTGATCATCCAATGCTTGCGGACAGATACAGTTGGCTTGGGCATTCAATAGGCGAGATTATTGGCAGATTGTTCACCGATCCCTTTTCGATAATCAAAGTTGTTATGATAGATTATAAAGGGATAATATATATACTTTTTCTCCTTGCTTTCTTTTGTGGCTTTCCTCTCTTAGCGCCGGCATTCCTATTGCCTGGTTTGGCGGACCTGGCGGCTAACATGCTGTCAGCGGTTTCCATGCCGAAAAGCATTATTGGGTATCATAGTGTGACCCTTATTCCTATACTGACGACCGCTGCAATTTACGGTGTTAAGCGGCTTTCTGCGCATCAGGCCAGATACACGCTGACCCAATTGACGGGTCTTGCAGTTATAGCTAGCTTTGTTAGCGGATGTGTGTTTGCGCCTTTGCCTCTACCTGGGGCGTATAATTTCTGGGCACCGGCCCATTTTATTAGCCGGCCTGATCCGCGCGTTCAGATGATTCGGTCCCTGGTGGGTGATAATGCTTCAGTTTCCGCCCAGGCTAATGTTGGTTCACATTTTTCACAACGTCATGAGATATATCGTTACCCGAACGTGGTAGGCCAAGTGGATGCCATCATCCTGAGATTGGAAAGCCCGACAAAGAATATTAACAATCTACCCGATCAGTTAACAGAGAATCGCAGGAATAACCCTCATATGCTGCATGGCCATCTGCAAATGGCCAGGACAGAATATATAGCGTCCATTAGATCCCTATTGTCCGAAAATAAATATGGGGTGTTGCTATGGGATGATCCGTGGCTTGTATTGGCTCATGGGACAGCAAATCATGGCCTTAAGCAAAAGATCGAACAGAAACTGAATAGATTACAGAAGGAGTGGAAAATAGACGGCAAAGCACTTGCGGATGCGGATGCGGAAAACGCAGTATCGGGACAAAAGATGCCATCTTTGAATGAACACTAACTATTTGACATAATAAATTGTAACACTTTAGCCCTTTGAAAAAAATTCTGACAGGATAACAGGATAAACAAGATTTTGTTTCAAGTGAACGAACAAGGTTTAATTATTAATTTTGGTGAACGGAAAGTTGAAATCAAACGCAAAGTAAGGGATTTTGATGAGGATTTACAGGACAAGTTTTGATGTTTTAATCCTGAACATCCTGTTAATCCTGTCAAAAAAGTCCCTTTGAAAGGCAGATTAAAATGAATCGCTTAAAAAGAATAACTCCGTTTTTGATACCTTCGCTTGCTGATATCATGTTCGTAGCCCTCTTTCTTTTATTGTCATTTTCTGTAAATAAAGGGCTCTTAAATGATTGTGACACAGGCTATCATATAAGGGCCGGAGAGTATATAATAGATACGCTTTCAATTCCGAGACATGATATCTTCTCTTTTATCTCTCCTGCGTTGCCCTGGACTGCCCATGAATGGCTTTCAGAGGTTATAATGGCGGCAATTCACAGGGCCACAGGGCTTACCGGGGTAGTTATCTTTTTCTCTTTCATGATTTCTCTGGTCTATTACCTGATGTTTAAAATTATTCGGGTGTATAACGTAAATATCCTGACAGCCTCTTTTATCACGTTGCTTGTATTGGTGACCTCACAAATACACTGGTTGGCCAGGCCCCATATCTTTTCACTTTTATTGATGGTTGTATGGTATTATCTGCTTGACAAGTATCAATATCAACATGAAGATTATCTCTATTTCCTGGCGCCGATGATGCTTTTGTGGGTGAACCTGCGCGGGGGGTTTCTGGCAGGTTTTATTCTTATCGGCATCTACCTGTTCGGCAATTTTGTGATGTTCATTACTTCTGAAGATTCAAAAAGAGATCTTCACCGGCAAAAAACCGGAAAACTTGGTTTGTTAACAGCAATTTGTCTTCTTGTTTGCCTTATAAATCCTTATAGTTATCATATTTTGCTCTTTCCTTTCAAGCTGACCTCAAATCAATTTATTATGGACAATATTTCAGAATTCCTGTCGCCAAATTTTCATGATCTATCTGTTAAGTGTTTTGAATTTTTTATGCTTTTGGCATTGGCCTTATTTGCCATTTCAAGGATACGATTGAATATCATTGAGCTTACAATGGTCATCCTTTTTACTCACATGTCTCTTTATTCGGTAAGGTATATCCCCCTTTTTGCCATCATTGTAGCGCCTGTCCTGGTAAAACATGCAGAGCCAATGATAGAGCGATCAGATAGAAAATTTATTAGCTTTTTTAAGAAGAGGGCAAGTAATATTTCCGTAATAGACGCATCTGCAAGGGGCTATTTATGGCCGATTCTCGCCATTGTGATAGTTGTTCTCGTCGTCGCAAATGGTAAAATAGAGCATAATTTTGATAAAAAGACCAAACCAGTGGCTGCCGTGGAATTTTTGAAAAAAGAAACTCTCCATGGGAATATGTTTGATAACGACGCATTTGGTGATTATATAATCTACGCTGCCTGGCCACAATACAAGGTTTTTTTTGATGGCAGATCCGATATGTACGGTACTGACATATTGAAAGAGTATTTCAAGGTGAGACATTTCAAACATGGGTGGGAAAAAATAATAGAAAAATATGACATAACCTGGATTATCTATAACGCAAATTCAGTATTTTCAAGGTTTTTGCTGCAAAATGACGACTGGAAGCTGATCTATGCAGACAAGGTTGCAAATATTTTTCTAAAGGATATACACGAAAATCAAAGCCTGATAGAAAAATACAGTAAAGTTGAACCGGTTATTGAAATAGAGGCTGAAGGCTGAAGGCTGAAGGCTGAAGCTCCCTTCCACCCATAAGCGCTAACTTAAGCTACGAGATAGTATCTGGGATGTATTTAGAATATCGAATGTCGAATGTCGAACAAGGAATGATGAATGTCGAAGGAAGGTAATACCTTTGATCTTGAAGATCGATTAATAGAACTTGAACCCTTGATTGATGAAGACAACCAGTTGATTTCGATATTCGTGAAAAGCATTGATACTGCAAGACAAAAGAGTAAGAAACCTTCATAATTCGACATTCGATATTCGCATTTTTACTAAATTAGTTGTTTAAGTCAGCGCTTTTTTCTGTCTTTATCGTCTCCGAATATGTTGCGGCGCTCAATTTCCCGGAATGCTCCGGAATGGGTGGCCGGAAAATTGCTCTTGAATAAGGTGTAAGTAACCAATGCTGCTCAAACCAATAAGTACTGAATCATCAGCAACTACGATCAAGACAATTCCTCCAATGTTTGGAGATCATCTTCAAGATCATTAACATCATAGCGACGTACAACGCCCTCTGTGCCTAATAAATCATGAAAATCCCAACGTGTCATTCCTGCAAATTGCCGAGCTTTACCGAAATTAAGCAACCCTTTTATATAAAGACGGACAGCAAGCTCTCTTTTTAATCTTGTCGGTATTTCTTTAGGTGGAAGTTTTATAGCATGGATCAATTCTTCTGGGATATCTATTAAAACCTGCAAAACTTTTTCTCCTTTGGATTAATTTATTGTTTAAATATTTATATATGTAATTATTTGTATTATCAAGCAATATTTTTAAATAAAAACTGAGTTTGTTAGATTCGATTTTGGAATTAACCCGACATCATTAAAAAAACGTACTTGTTCATAATATTCATGTCAACTTCAGAAGACCATACATCATCTGGTCAAATATTATTGTAACTACTCAGGTAGATAGTCTGAAGGCTGAAGACTGTTAGGAAAAAGCGCATTTTGAAGCCATGTTTGGTGCAAAAATCAAATGTTTCCGCTAAAAAGTACGGCAATCGTGCCCTTCTAACCCCTTCAGCCTTCTACCTTCTAACCTTCTACCTTCAGTCTTCCACCTTCTACCTTCATCATTACCCCAAAAATATAATCTGGCACAATAAATGCTAATGTCTATAAAGGTAATAGCAAACCTGCCCTGCGAAACAAATGAAATGAAACACGTTTCTTTTTTTCGCAAAGGCTTTACTTTAGTTGACGATAAAACCTTTATGAATATTCTGGTTGTTGATAATAACACTGTATGGCTTGAAACTCTTAAGAGAGGGCTGAATATAAGTGGACACGAAGTTATGGAAGCCATGAGCGCAAACGAAGCTCTGATGAATTTAAGTAATCCCAATACGCCTGGTATTGATCTTGTTCTAACAGACTATGTTATGGCTGAAATGAACGGGATAGAACTTCTAAAAGAAATACGCATGAATTATGGGTCATTGCCGGTAATTATTATGACGGCATACACTGAAAACAGCCTGTTAATTGAAGCTTTCCGCAACCATTGTAATGGGTTTATCGAAAAATCCTATAGTCTTGACCAATTGATGCAGGAAATTAACAGGGTAATGCAATAAAGCCAAAATGTACCGTGCCAAAATGGCATTGGGACTGTAACTGTTTGAAAAAAATAGCCTTATTTGTAAGCAGTCCCATATCGGCATACCAGCAACCTGTCAAGTCTAATCCCAGTCCGCTTTTACCGGAAAAACTCTTTTTTAGCTAATATATTGAAATTACATGATTTTTTTATTAATTTTCCGAGGATAGCGCTTTCTGGCATACATGGTGCAATAAAAATCGGGTAAGGACGTCCGATAATAGAACAACAAAAATAATAAACCACAACAAAGAGAAAGGAGAAAGAAATGAAAAGATTGATTAGTTTTTTTAAGGATGAAGAAGGTGTTACGGCAATCGAGTATAGTATTATTGCTGCCTTGATAGCAGTAGCCATTATCGGTGCGGTTACAACGGTCGGTGGAGACGTGACCCAAACGTTTAATGACGTGGCCGGTGCGCTGCCAGACGCACCAGCAGCACCCTAATAGTACATAGGAGGTTGCGCATTCTTGGCAAATCCGCAAGCATGCGCACCTCCCTGCATTATGTAGTAGAATATTTCATTAAAACATTGACACATAGAGTAGCATTTTTCTGTCATTGCGAGGAGCGGAGCGACGAAGCAATCCCTTTTTTGCGTAACGTATTGAGATTACATCGCTACCGCTCGCAATGACAATTATCATGCAAAACTTTTGGTGAAACACTATAGTAGTATGAATGAGGGAACCATGAACCTGTCAATAGATGTTTTTTTAATTATATTTTTAAGCATTATTTTGATCGCTGCCGCGGTCAATGATCTGCGGTTTCAGAAGATCCCGAATCTGCTGACCTATCCGGCCATGGCTATAGCACTTGGCTGTCATGTTGTGATGAACGGCCTGGATGGTCTGCTCTTCAGCGCCGGAGGTCTGGCTCTGGGGATTGCCGTTCTTATTCTCCCTTATCTAATGGGAGGAATGGGAGCAGGGGATGCCAAGCTTATGGGCGCTGTCGGCGCCATACTCGGCGCCAGAGGAGTATTCATTGCCTTTTTGTTTACCGCCATTATAGGCGGGGTTTACGCACTGATACTAGTTTTAATAAAGCGTCAACATTTTAAAGGTTTCTTTACAAGACAGGCAGCGACACTGAAAACATTTATATTTACAAGACAATTCATTCCAATCCCCGGAGACAGTAATGAGAAAAAACCAAAGCTCTGCTATGGCATAGCCATCGCTCTGGGAACACTGTTTTCGGTCTTTTTGGAATTCTCGGGATACTGCAAGTTCCCGATCTGATTAATATATGAAAAAGGAGGCCCTTCATGGGAAAATGGAAAGTGATCGTTCCACTCGCGCTGGCCTTAGTTATTGCTTCATCAGTCACTTTTTTCGTGTACAAATGGTTAAAGGACCAGACAGCTCCGAAAGTTAGTACAACGAAATCTGAAGCCGTGCATATTGTGGTGGCTGTGGATGCTTTGCCATGGGGGACAAAACTTGAGCCTGAAATGTTAAAGACAGTCCCCTATCTTAAAAACACTCTTCCGCCAGGCAGTTTTTCAAATCCGGAATTGGTAACAAATAGAATTCTTATCAGTCCTCTGATACCCAACGAACCCATACTGGAAAGCAGATTGGCTCCGGTCAGCGTGACTGCGGGAGGCATCTCCGCGGTTGTAAAATCCGGAAAACGCGCGCTGGCTGTAAAAGGCGACAAGATAATCGGACTTTCCGGCTTTATCAGACCAAGTAACCGGGTAGATGTGCTGCTTACGACAACTAATCCATCTAATAAAAGAGAAATAACCAAGACAGTGCTTGAAAATATTCTTGTTCTTGCGACAGGGGTAGAAATCAGAAAGAACAAAGAAGACGGAAAACCATATCCGGTTGACGTTTATACTTTGGAAGTCACTCCTAAAGAAGGAGAAAGGCTGGTTCTTGCAACTACTCTGGGAAAACTCCAGTTTGCTTTGAGAAACTTCAACGACAAAGAGACTGTTCTGACCAATGGAGCCGGCATTTACGGAACGCTTGCCTCTTTTCGCCCCAAAAAGAAAAAGCAGGCAAGCAAGACTTTCACGGTGGAAGTAATCGAGGGCAACAAAATGACCAAAAAGAAATTTAAACTATAGCCTAAGGAAGGATGATACCCATGTTTCTATCAAAAGAATTTGCGAAGAGGAATAGCGTATCTATTATTATGTATGTCTTGTCCCTTGTTTTACTGGGTCTGGTTTTTTCCGCAATATCCCGTGCAGCGGACTCTGTGCTGCCGGAAATCGAGAAACCAAAGAAACTGCAGGTAGTGGTTGGAAAATCGATCATTCTTAAAAGCCCAACGCCGGTCAAACGCGTCTCCATAGCTGATCCTGAAATCGCCGCCTTTATTCTTCTTTCGCCTAAAGAGATATACATCACAGGGAAAGCTTCAGGAATCACCAATTTGACATTATGGCAAAACAAAAAAATTTCAGTGATTTATGATCTGGAGGTAGATTATGATATCTCGCGGTTGAAACAAAAATTTCACGAGGTACTCCCGCTCGAAAAAGAAATCCGCGTCATTGCAACTCATGATTCCATTACCCTTTCGGGCACGATCTCCAGTGCGGCTAATCTTTCTCAGGCCATGGCTCTGGCTGAAGCTTACGCGCCCAAGGGCAATGTCCGCAACCTGCTTGAGGTAGGCGGCGTACACCAGGTCATGCTGGAAGTAAGAATGGCTGAAATGTCAAAAAGCGTGATCAAAAATTTAGGAATAAATTTCAGCTACATCAGAGGAGGAGACCTCGGTCTCAGCTTACTCGGAGGTCTGACGCAACTGGATGAATTGACAGACACAACTCTCTCGCTTCTCGTTTCGCCGGCAGTCAATACCATTTTCAGCTTCAATAAAGGGAACGCAAACTGGACAGGTTTTGTCGAAGCCTTAAAAGAGAATGGTCTAGTTAAGATCCTGGCAGAGCCTACCCTTATTGCCTTAAGCGGACAGACTGCAAACTTTCTGGCAGGCGGAGAATTTCCAATACCTGTACCTCAAGGTCTTGGTACTGTTGCTATCGAATACAAGTCCTTTGGAGTGGGCCTTTCTTTTACCCCAACCGTCCTGAGCGAAGACAAGATCAGCATTAAGGTTGCGCCGGAAGTATCAGAACTTGACTTTTCGGCTGCATTGTCGATCGGAGGGTTTGTGGTGCCGGGATTGAGCACGAGGAAGGCTTCAACGGTGGTGGAGCTTGCAGACGGTCAGAGTTTTGCCATTGCCGGTCTTCTCAAGGAAACAGTTCGAGACAGCATGTCCAAGTTTCCGCTCCTGGGCGATATCCCTATTTTAGGCGCCCTGTTTAGAAGCCGCGCCTTTCAAAAGAATGAGACAGAACTGATCATTATCGTCACGCCACACCTTGTAAAACCTCTTGATCCGGCAAGACAGACCCTGCCGACCGATTTCTATATAGAGCCTGACGATACGGAAATCTATCTTCTGGGATTAATGGAAGGATGGGAGAAGAACCAGCCCTCGACTGTCAGGGGGGAATTGGATGGAGAATTTGGACATGGCGTGCCGTATCCGGATTAAAGGGAACAGGGGGTCGGGGATCAGGGATCGGGGATCGGAGATCAGGGGGTTGGGAGAAGTCATGAAGTTAAAAAAATATCAAGATTTGGAAGTTTGGCTGAAAGCAATGGATTTAGTGGTTATGTGCTGTCAGATAGCCGGAGAATCAAGGAGGATACAATGTTGACCAGATGTCTTACATTAATAGGATTAATAGCAACGCTGTTGATTTTTTCAGGGTGCGGACCAAGGGAAACGATGTTGAGTAGAAATTGGGGATCATCTTTTGAATCGGCAAGACAGAGCCAGATATTGAACCCTGAGGCCGGAAAGAATCTGGACCCTCTTGTCGGGCTGGACGGCCTGGCAACCGGGAATAATATGGAAAAATACAGGCAAGGGTTTAAAAAGGAGACGTCAAAGGGAATGTCCATCACCATTAATAACAAGTAATGTCTGACACGTGTTTACATAATGACGGCATAGCCCTTCTGCCTGTCATCTGGAAAGTACAAGAAGCAGGGGAAACCAAAGCAGCCTTATGAGAAAAAGGAGTATGATATGAAAATAGAAAACCAAAAAGGCGCTGTGGCAGTAGAGTTTGCCATTGTGCTGCCATTGCTGGTTTTACTCCTTTTCGGGATCATCGAATCGAGCCTTTTTCTTTATGACAAAACTATGATTACAAACGCCAGTCGTGAAGGAGCCAGAGCAGGAATTGTTTACTCCTATCCGAACAGGATAAGCGATGAAGAAATTGCAACCGTTGTTAAGAACTACTGTAAAGATAACCTGATAACCTTTAATGATGATCCTGATGCCACTGATCCTTTAGTTGTGGAAATAGCAAGAACAGGGAGCAATTCTTCCGGCGATTCCCTTACAGTCAAGGTAAAGTACCGGTATGATTTCCTGGTTCTTCCAGACATCTCCGAGCTTTTCGGTTCTGCCGATTCAACCTCGTTAGAAATTAATCTCGAGGCCGAGACGGTAATGAGGCTGGAATAATCCAAAAAGGAGTATGGAGCATAAGCAGGCGGATGAAAAAAAATCTAATGTCATCAATACTGAGAAATCAACGCGGAGCAGTCGCCGTTATTGTCGGGATATCGATTTTCATGCTTGTTGGTTTCGGTGCTCTGGCCGTTGATATCGGCCATCTGCATGTAGCGCGCAACGAGCTTCAAAATGCGGCGGATGCCGGAGCGCTGGCAGGCGCACGCGTCTTATACAATGATGACGGGACAGCCGTAAACACGGGCGCAAACCAGGAGGCTTACGACGCAGCCACGGCAAACAAGAGTGAAGGGACGGCCGTTGAGGTTAACTGGTCCGGCGGAAACGACGGAGACGTGCAAAGAGGGCACTGGAGTTTTGGTCTGGCCGGTCTGGAGCGTGGTTTTTACCCTAATGCTTCTACCACTCCTGTTGACCTCTGGAATGTTTCTACTGCAGACCTGGATGCCAACCTGAACTTCATAAATGCGGTCAGGGTTGTAACAAGAAGAACAACACAAGGCACGCCGGTTGCATCTTTTTTTGCCAGGATTTTCGGGCATGAAAATTTTGAGCTTTCTGCTGAAGCAGTGGGATACATCGGATTTGCCGGCACATTGATGCCGGGAGATGTGGATCAACCCATTGCAATCTGTAGCGACACCTTATTGAATGACAGTGGTGAATACACTTGCAATATCGGGCGAATGATCAACAGTGGAGTGGATGCGGAAACCAACGAGACAGGTGGATGGACCAGTTTTGACCAGACAGACGACCCATGCTCCGGCGGTACGAACTCCGTGGAGATAAAAAGTCTTGTATGCAGCGATGGAAATCCAGAGGAACTTATGCTTGGCGAGCCTATGGAGACAACTGGCGGTGAAGTCCAGGTCGCTTTCGACGCCCTGAGAGCATGTTGGGATAGTGAAACCGGAACAACACAATTATGGCCACTTACTCTGCCGGTGATAGACTGCGGTGATGAAAACAATGTAGGGACATGTGAGGAAATTGTGGGTGCGGTTGAACTCAACATAGTCTGGATAACCGGAGGAGGGGAAGATCCCCTTTACAAAGACGCTCCAACTCAAATGGATGAATGGTCAAATAGCGATCCAGATGGCGTAGCGCGCTGGAACGATTTTGTCACATATTTCAACCTGGTGAATGCTGACGGAACACCGGCTCCGTATGCAAAGAAATCAATATATTTTTTACCGGACTGCACACCTCATGAGCCAAAGGGGGTTTCCGGAGGGGAGAACTTCGGCATCCTGGCGAAGATACCAGTGCTTGTGCAATAAACACCCTTAGAGGGTAAAAAAACCGTTTTAGAGAGGTTCCCATGTCTAATAATATCATTCAGATCAAGATAGAAGTAAAAAAACCAGGTCTGAAAAGAAAGCTGGATGAGATCATTCACTCTGTTGAAGGGATGCATGTTCAAATGTCTCATGATACCCGTAGGGCCGGCCTTTTGATCTTTGAGCTGGGGGATGATATTGATAATGAGTTTCAACACATCCGGTCATTGTTAAATTCTGACGCGGCAGCCGAGGTTTTTCTAATTTCAGAGAATTCCGATCCCGCGGTGCTGATGCAGGCTATAAAAACCGGCGCAAAGGAATTTTTTACTCTTCCTCTTAAAGAAGAAGAAGTAAAGCAGGCTCTGAAAGAATTAAAGAAAAAAATAAAGAGAGCCAACCGTAGAAACTCCCCGAAAATCGGGCAAATTATAACTGTTGTCGGCAGCAAGGGAGGAATAGGAACAACTACGGTTGCCGTAAATCTGGCAGTCAACCTGGCTCAGAAAAAAAGCGTTCAATCAGTAGCGCTGATAGACATGAATATGATGTTCGGAGAAATACCTCTCTTTTTAGAGATCAAGCCGGGCTATCATTGGGGCGAAATAGTCAAAAATATTTCCAGGCTGGATTCCACATTTTTAATGAACACCCTTACCAAACATTCTTCCGGAGTTCATATCCTCCCGTCCCCTGGCAGTTTAAATGGTTCAGCATCTGCAGTCCCGGAGATGATGGGACATCTTACAGGTTTCATGCAAAAACTTTTTGACTTTGTGGTAATTGACGCAGGCCAGTCCACAAATGAAATTTCCCTGAAAATTCTGGAAATGTCGGACAATATTTTGCTCATGTCTCTTCTGAGTCTTCCATGCCTGTCCAACGCTAATAAGCTTTTACAATCAATTAGTGATCTGGGTTTTCTTCCGGAAGAAAGGATCAGGATTGTGATTAATCGTTATTTGACAAAATCGGAGATTTCTCTGCATGACGCAGAAGAGAGCATTCATAAAAAGATATTCTGGACCATACCAAACGATTACAACACAACGATGTCTGCTATAAATAACGGAAAGCCGCTCTCCGAGATTGCGTCCAAAGCGCAGATAACCAGGAATCTGAATGATCTGGCTGATACCTTTGCGCCAAAAGAGAAAAATCAAACAACAAGGTGGTGGGAAATATTGAAAACAAAGCGGAGGTAAACAAAGATGAGAATGAACCTGGAAAGCATGCCAAAAAATATCACAATGAATTATGTGCCTGATGAATATTTTGAGTTAAAAACCAGAATTCACGATCGTTTATTAGATCTTATTGACCTTTCCACTATCGAAAAACTTGAGCGCGATGTTCTCAAGTCTCAGATCAGGGTCCTTGTACAAAGAATATTGGGCGAAGAAAACTTTGCCGCGCCCCTTAATTCAATGGAAAGAGAGCGGCTCTTTACGGAAATCCAGGATGAAGTGATGGGACTCGGCCCCCTTGAACCTTTTCTTAAAGATCCTGCTGTTTCCGATATCCTGGTTAATACATACAAACAGATCTATGTGGAAAAACTGGGCAAGCTGGAACCTACTGATGCAAGGTTCAAAGATGATGCTCACTTGATGAGAATCATCGATAAGATCGTTTCTGCCGTGGGACGGCGCATTGATGAGTCTTCTCCTATGGTAGATGCCAGGCTCTCGGATGGTTCAAGGTTCAATGCAGTTATACCCCCTGTGGCCGTTGACGGGCCCTCGGTTTCTATCAGGCGTTTTGCCGTAAACCCCCTGGAGTTAAACGATTTGATCATGCTGAAAACATTGACTCCTGAAATCGCTGAAATTCTGAAAGGAGTTGTCAAGGCAAAGCTGAACGTCTTGATTTCAGGAGGCACCGGTAGTGGTAAAACCACACTGTTAAATGTTCTTTCGCGGTTTATTCCTGAGGGCGAACGGATTGTTATTATCGAAGATGCTGCGGAATTACAAGTAAAGCAGGAACACCTGGTGCGGATGGAAAGCAGACCTCCAAACATAGAGGGAAAGGGTGAGATTACGCAGAGAGACCTTGTGAAAAACAGCTTAAGGATGCGTCCAGATCGTATTATTGTGGGGGAAGTCCGCGGGAAAGAGGCGTTTGATATGCTTCAAGCCATGAACACCGGACATGATGGGTCTTTAACAACGGTCCACGCCAACTCTCCCCGCGATGCCCTGTTGCGGATAGAAACTATGGTGGCCATGGCAAACCTCGATATCCCAAGTGAGTTTCTGAGGAGATATGTCAGCTCTGCCATCAATGTTGTTATTCAGGTATCCCGCTTGACTGATGGAACAAGAAAGCTGGTCGCTTTGGAGGAAATCACGGGGATGGAGGGAAATGTTATCACCACGCAAGAGATCTTTTCATTCCAGCAAAAAAGTATAGATGAGAATGGTAAAATAGAAGGAGAATTCAGATTTCATGGTGTTCGACCTAAATTCATTGATAAATTTAATACAGCCGGAATAGAGGTCTCCCATGATCTGTTTAACTAAACGAAAATCGCAGCAGTTTGAGTTTGAATGGAGGTAGCCGTTCACGGCTTGAAACTTGAAATTGGAAAGTAGAAATTGGGAAGAACAGTACAAAAGCATGAAGGCCAAATTTCCAATTTCGGCATTGTTAATTTTGGATAGTTTTATATATCGCAATATGTTGAAATAATGCAATAAAAATTGTTTAAACATATTCTTATTTAACAATGCCCAAATTTCTAATTTCAACGTTCCGTGAACGCTTACGAATGGAGTTAAAGAATGAAAATTTTTATAGCCATAATTATATTCGCTGTGTCAATCTTTGTCACAGAAATGATTTTCTATGCCTACAGAACCATGCGCAACCCGGACCGCAAAAAGATCCGGAAAAGGCTGAAAACATTTTCCTCCGAAAAAAACAAAGCTGGACTTCCTGATATTCTACAAAAAAAACTGCTAAGCGATGTTCCCTTGCTGAACAAAATTCTTTTGCGTATTCCGGGCCCCCAACGGTTAAACCGGTTATTACAACAGGCCAATGCGCAATATCGTCTCGGTGTTTTTATATTACTTGCAATTTTCCTTGCGCTAACAGGCTTTCTTGCCGGAGTTTTAATCACAGGCAATTATGCACTTTCCATAATAATTGCGCCGGCACTGGCTGGAATTCCTTTCTTTTATCTTTGCCAAAAGAAAAAGAAAAGAATGGAAAAATTTCAGAGACAACTGCCTGAAGGTCTGGAATTGATTGCCCGTTCATTAAAAGCAGGACATTCCTTTCCAAGCGGCATGAAGCTGGCGGCCGATGAGTTTGACGACCCGCTTGGCCCTGAATTTGATGAGACCCTGAATGAAATCAACTTTGGGGTAAGCGTTCCTGATGCATTGAAAAACCTTGCCGATCGAATTGATTGCCCTGACTTGAAATTTTTTGTCATTTCCGTGATTTTGCAACGTGAAACCGGTGGTAATCTTGCTGAAATTATAGAGAGCCTGGCTTATATTATTCGTGAAAGGTTTAAGCTGTACGGCAAGATCAAGATCCTGGCCGCAGAAGGGAAATTATCGGCGATAATCCTTGTTGCCATACCTTTTCTTATCATAATTGCTCTTCGTTTCATAAACCCTGATTATATCAACACCCTGCTTTCTGAGCCTGCCGGGAGGATAATGTCCGGCATGGCTGCATTTATGATGGCATTAGGGATTCTTGTCATGAAAAAAATGGTCAATATCAAAGTATAACTTAGTATAACATAGAGGAGCAGGAAATGGCATCCACGATTTCAAATATTCCGATTTTAATTTCCGCAGCAGCTTTTCTGGCATTGTTCATGCTTTTTGTGGGATTATATCAATATATTCGTCAAAATGCCAGGGCGCATGAGCTGACAAAAAAAGTGCGTAAAACCGGTGAAAACAGAAATGCGTCCAGTAGAGAAAAATTATCTTCAGAAACCGAAGACGCGGCCAGGAATCCCATCTTGAATTTCTTAAGTTTATTAGGTAAACGTCTAATCCCTGAGCAATCTATGGATTATACTCAAACGAAAACCAAGTTTCTTATGGCCGGCCTGCGCAAGGCAAATGCTCCGGCTCTTTTTTGGGGAAGCAAATTTTTGTTCGCATTTTCTCTGCCCATCTGTTTCTTTCTTGGAATCATTTTTTTAAAACCTGTTGATGGTTCCACAAAGCTGTTTGCCTCCTTTTTCCTTGCCTTTTCAGGTTATTATTTACCCGATATCTGGCTACGCATGAAAACCTCTGCCAGGAAAAACAAGATATTTGAAGGAATGCCTGATGCACTTGATCTGTTGGTGGTCTGTGTGGAAACAGGCATGGGGATGGATGCTGCTATAAATCGGGTGGCAAAAGAAATAAAGTTAAGCAACAAGGTGTTGAGTGAAGAACTCAATATCCTGAACCTGGAAATAAGAGCAGGAAAGTCGCGTCAAGACGCGCTGAGAAACCTGGCAGAGCGGACCGGTATTGAAGACATTCGCAGCCTTGTGACCATGTTGATCCAGGCGGACAAATTCGGCACCAGTGTGGCTCAATCTCTGAGGGTTTTCTCTGATTCCTTTAGAACAAAAAGATTTCAGAAAGCAGAGGAGATAGCGGCAAAGCTGCCGGTAAAGTTAATGCTGCCTTTGATTCTTTTTGTTTTTCCGTCCCTGTTTGTTGTAATTATGGGGCCCGCAGCTATTCGCATATACCAGGGACTTTTGCACCATTAGGGCTTGCGCAAAAATAAATAAACTTAGTTGCCTTATTATTCAAACCAAGAAGGAGGTTTCATAATGGCTCATTTGAAAAAATTATTGATAGCATTTTGCCTGCTTGCGTCTGCATCGTTTGCAGAAGCATCAGGCGTTATTTCAGAGCAAATTCATTTCCTGGAGGAAGATGGCCGGCACGCATTGATATATACGACCAGCCGTAGCGACTACTCCAATTACAACATGTGGTTTCAAAACAGGGAAGGCTATGAAACAGAGGATTATGTCAAAGATTTTCTTTACATCTATCCTAATGAATACACATGGGATACAGCTTCAAAAAACGGCTATACCCTTCTGAAAATGCCCGGAAGAAGCTTCGCCGGCATGGAGCGGATTGAACTTGAAGCCGGCCTGCATGTCACTGAAGATGGTGTGTATAATTTTAGTAATTGCCGAGATAAAGTGAAAACGCCTGATGGCCATTACGGACTCTGGAACAGCCCCGATAACTTTGAAAAGATCGCTTATTCATGGGTGTTTCCTGCAAATCTGGAACCGGTTGAATACAAAGCCAATCGCGAAGGCGAATGGGTGCACCGGCACAACACTGTCACATATTATGGAGCAAACGTGAATGATCTTGAGTTTCAGATAACATACCGCCCGTCCACTCATGAAACCTATGATGCGCTTAAAGAAAAACTCGCAACTGAAACCGAGATCGAGGTTGAACAGGCGCCCACGGGCGTCAAGATTACAGTGGCCGCAACTGTACTCTATCCGTCCGGGATCGCAGTATTGTCTGACAAAGGCAAGTCCGTGCTTTGCAAGGTAGCGGAGACGCTCAAGGATCGCAAGAATGTAAATATCATAGTCGAAGGACATACCGACAATGTACCGATCAGCAGCAAGCTTGCGTCAACATTTGCAACAAACTGGGAGCTGGCTTCTGCTCGTTCCATAAATATTATACACTTCCTCGTAGAAAAAGGGATAGAGGAATCTCGTTTTGGGTCGGGGGCATTCTCCTTTCAGCGACCGATTGCTTCTAATGAGACAGAGGAGGGCAAGGCAAAAAACCGCCGGATCGAACTACTGATTGAGGAGAACGGCGGGGAATAGAGGCGTGGGAAAAAATAAGAATTGAGAAAAGAGGAGGACATAATGAAAAAACATCTTTTTTTTGCTGTATTAGTAGTGGTAATATTTTCTAGCACATCGCTGTATGCTGGGCAGGACCATCTTGACCATTTCTATGTTGGAGCTGGTGGTTCTTATGCTGTTGAGGATTTTGATAATAGTTTTGATTATGACAATTCATGGGGAGTCAATGCAAAAATCGGTTATCACACACACCCTCTGTTAGACATTGAAGTTGACTTTGACTACCTGAATAACTTTGAATATAGTGAGACTTATAAAGTCTTCGGCACACGTTTTGAGGAGGAGGGGGAGGTGGAGATATTCACATGTATGTTTGTACTAAAAGGGTATTTTCCGGTTTCCACTGAAAAAGTAAAGTTATCAACAGTTGTCGGCGCAGGACTTATGCATGCTGATTTTAAATCGGATGACGAGATAGATTTGTGTGCCAAGGTTGGATTAGGATTAGACTTTTTTACGACTCAAGACATTTCCCTCGGCATTGAAGGAAACTACACATTTGGATTTGGTGACCTTGATGATATCATGTATTTTAACTTTACTATAGGAGCTGCTTATCATTTCTGATACTGTAGCCGTTCACATGGATCTGTGTTATAGATTTCCAGAATTTTTTGAGAAGTTACACCATGAACACAATAGAGGTTGCCGAATGAAAATAATGCATATCAGAATATTTTTTCTCATAGCAACTCTAATGGCCGGCATTTTATCAGGTTGCGCCGCACAGGAGCAAAATCTGCGGACACAAGGCAGATACGAAAATCTTTACGAATCCGCAGATAAAAAAACTTTGCCTGCCATGACAAGCGATGAGTTTGAAAAATCGGGGGATGTCTTATTGAGCAGAGGTAATCTCTACAAGGCTTTCGTGCAATACGACAAGTCTCTGCAACTCGACCCGGACAATATCGGGGTCGTTTACAAAAAAGGTCTGTTGTTTGTTATCGGGGGATTAAATCAGGACGCCATTAAGGAATTTCAAAAGGTCATTAAGGAAGAATCCGGGCATGCTTTAGCTTACAAGGGCATGGGGCAGGCATTTTTTCAAATGAAGAAATATGACGAAGCAAAAAAAAATTATCAAAAAGCCATCGAACTGGATCCGGGGCTTTGGAAGGTTTATAATTTTTTGGGAATTATCTATGATTACAAAGAAAAATATCATAAGGCCATTCATAAATATAACAAAGCAATCAGTCTGAAGCCTGACGAAGGATTTTTATACAATAATCTGGGTGTATCCTGGTCCCTGGCGGGAGATTACGAAAAAGCAATCAATGCATTTAACAAAGCATTAGAAACAAAATATTCCAAAAGCAAGACTTATAACAACCTGGGCATGGCTTTATCTAAACTGGGGAAATACCGGGAAGCATTGGAGGCTTTCAGAAAAGGAGGAAATGAAGCGCAGGCTTATAATAACCTGGGATGTATTTATTTAGAAGAAGGGAAATTTGAAAAAGCGACTACCTGTTTTGAAAAAGCTATAGAGATTAACCCTGGTTTTTATTTAAGAGCAAGCGAGAACTTAAAAAAAGCCAGAATAGATGATGAATCATTTTTGGATTAAAATATGAACATCGAACATCGAACGCCCAACGTCGAATTTTGAATAAGGTATTCTGCCAATTTGTAAACTGGCGGAGCGAAGCGATTTCATCATTCGATGTTCAACGTTGGATGTTGGATGTTCGACGTTCAAAAAAACGCTTTACTCTGCCGTTCAATATTCTCTTATTCACGGCTAAGTCATTCTCTCCCATAACATATTGAAACAACATTTACTCAACCACCCAAACTGTACAGTTCCGCGCATAGTTAACGATCTTGCTGGAGACACTGCCAAAAAGGAATTCCTCGCTTCGTGAAAGCCCTTGTCTTCCAACGACTACTGTGCTGTATTCTGTCTCATCTCTTTCTTCCAGAATACATTGTGCCATGGATGGACAGTAGCGCAAGGTAGAGCGAACCGAAACCGTGCTTTGATCAAAACCCCACTGCAACAATATCTGACGGTAGTCTTCAAGCATTTTATCAGCTTTCTTTTTATGCTGGCTGAGCCATTTCTCCTTTTCATCGGTTGTAGGAAAGTAATCTTCTTCCGGTTCATTAATTACATGCAGAATAGTAACCCTGAAGCGCTCTGCGCCTTCCAGAAGTTGAGCCACATATAAAACCGCACGACGGGCGTTCTCTGACTCATCAACTGCAATAAGAATGTTCTTATTAAAAGTATGCTCTTTATTCATGCTTTTTCCTCCTTGCAAGTATTAATATTTGTAAGCGTTCACAGGTTCACGGAGTAATGGACTACCGACTCCACACTCTACCTACCTGTCGTACCATGAAAAAGATCTACCATAGTTTCTTGGCGGCACCTAAGGGGTGCCATGGACAAACTTGTTTGTCCGTGCAAATGACGTCGAAACAAAGTAACAAACGAGAACAACTGTTCGGTATTTCAATGATTGAGGTCATGTGCATTTGTTAAAATTCTTCGGCAGAAAAGGGGCACGGACAAACAAGTTTGTCCATGGCACCCGTCGGTGAACCCTGAACCCGTGAACGGCTACTAATATTTTTTATGGTTTCTTTGTGAACTCTTCTAAATCTTCCAGCATCTGACTGGTATTATCATAAAACCAGTTGGCTCCACTTGAAAAATGCATGAGCACCCTGTTAAGAGTTTCAGGTATATAGGGATAAACCTTTTTTAAATTCGCCACACGATTGTGAAAAACAATATTAACATCATCATCTGTCAGTAAATTTAAAGCAGGATGGTTTTGTTTTTTAAGGTCAGTCATCATTACGTCGCCCATTCCTGTCAGAAATATTAAAATATTACCCAGACCAAAGAGATCATAGCCATATATATTCTCTCTCTGGCGGTAATTATAGTCAAAATCTATCCAGCGAAAATCTCCGCTGTGCCTGTCAATTAAAATATGATCTCTACGAATATCGCCGTGTTTCTCACCATTTTCGTGTAAAAATTTAATAGCTTTAATGCACTCAATATATTTATTTAAGATATCGGGGAACAGCTCATAAAAATAAGCCTGGTGATCCGGCTTTAAATTTTGCACATAATCATGGAGCGGTTTTCCATTAACTATGTCTAATACTCTAACAACATTTCCCTTTTCATCCTCTACCGCATATCCATGCATGAAATTTTTATGACCAGCCACCAGCTTTAAAATGCGCGCCTCTTTTTTGGGGCTCCTGAAGCACTCAAAATCAATACCTGCAATATTAGCCATAAACTTTTCATGAAAAACAAGTTTTATGATCTTCCTGCTCCCATCAGTCAAGTCAACAGATCGCTTAACCCAAAATTTTTCCTCATCATCAAGCCCGAAACGTCCTTCCTTTGCATTATGTAAAATCAGAAAGGGCTTTTCATCAAGAACAACCACACTTCCATATTCTACACGAAAAAAATCAGAGGTGTCTGTATAAATTTTAAACCGATAATTCTCCGGGCGAGGAGATGTCCAGCGCGCAATCATTTGATGAAGAGTCTCTTGTGATATAGATTTTTCCATAAATACCTCTGTCTGTAACAGTTCACAGTTGTCGGTTTACAGTTTTTTACGGGTGGTTTAATGAAGACCCCTCGAAAGGGTCTAAAAACATCTCAATTCCTGCAGATTACAATCCAATATTCAGGACGTAGCCGTCAAGCTAAAAAACTATGAACATCGATGTTCAAAAAACGCTTTGCTCTGCCGTTAAATATTCTCTTATCGTAAACATTTTATTTCTTAATCTTACGACCATACCATTAGGAGAGGGAATCAAAAATATTGTTCTTTCTCTTTTTGATACTATTGAGTATATTTATTCTCGTCGGAATGGTAAAACCTTTTAGGATCGCTCGGGCGGAGCCCGATGTTTAATTAAAAACAATTAAACTTGACATAATTTCATATAATGTTCATATTTTCATTAATTTATATTAAACCTATATTAAGCGATTTTTGGCTCGATCTGCACTGATCTCTTGCGCATCAAGGATTCGTGAAAATCCTCGACATATCCACGGGTATGCCTGCTATTTTCGCAAACCCTTATGCATCAAGATCTCAGCACATTTCTTCCCCAAAAATAGCTCAACTTAGGTTAAAGGATTATACTATGCTGCTTAAACTTTTTCTTGCATTCACACTTATACCTGTTGCTGAAATATACCTGCTGATAAAAATCGGCTATTCAATAGGGGCACTTAACACTGTGTTGGTTGTAATCATAACTGCTTTTGCAGGAGCAACCCTTGCCCGCATACAGGGTTTGCAAACCATGCTGCGCATCAAAGCCAGCCTTCAGCAGGGAATAGCGCCAACTGAAGATCTAATTGACGCGTTTATAATATTTTTAGCCGGAATTGTCCTTTTAACTCCCGGGTTCATCACTGACATTGCAGGACTGCTGCTGCTTATTCCGGTAACCAGATATCACTTTAAACGATATTTAAGATCTAAATTCGACCAGTGGATCAAAAACCAGACTATACATATCAGACGCTTTCCTGAATAACATTTCTCATGAATAACTCGTAACACTTTAGCGCTTTTAAATATTATTTTTTTGGACAGGATTTACAAGATATTCAGGATTTAAATTATCGAAACTTTTCCTGTTAATCCAAATCTAAATCCTTATACCTTGATACACACCTTTTTTATGTTGTGATTATATTTTATGATTTACTTGATAGCTACAATGAGAGTCGGCTTTGTTTGTGCACTTTAAATAAAATCTTGTTTATCCTGTTATCCTGTCAGATTCTTTTTCAAAAGGCTAAATTGTTACAATAACTCATAAAACTGTGAGAAATACGGATTTGTGCCGGACACAGGCACTTTGAGACCTTTTTTAAAGGTCTCAACGAAGTTGTTGAAATCCGCTGACCATGAACTGCACGGCAATAACCGCAAGCAGAAGCCCCATGATGCGTGTAACTACTCGAATACCTCCGACGCCCAGCACCTTCCGAATCCATTCTCCGAAATAAAACACAAAATAAATAACAAGGCAGGCTGTAATAATTGCTATAAACAATAAGGCGTTGCTGACGGAACTCTCCGGATTCTGCTGCCAGACCAGAACAGCCGTGATTGCACCAGGCCCTGCAAGCATAGGTGTAGCAAGCGGCACCATGGCTACATTATACTTTTCAATACCTTCCTGTTTTTCCTTCTGGGTCGTCTTAATTCCGCTTGGAATCAAATGAAGCATCTGCAGAGCATAAATAAAAAAGATCAAACCTCCTGCGATCTGAAAGGCTGGAAGGCCAATTTTGAAAAAGCTCAATACAAAATCACCGGTAAGACTGAAAAAAATTAAAATAAAACAGGCGGCCAATGAGGCAACGCCGGCCACTTTCCGTCTTTCATTGAGGGTGTTCTGCTCCGTGAAAAGAAGAAAAAATGGAAGATTGCCCAGAGGATCCATTATTATGACGAGTGGTATCAGAGTTGTTATAAGTTGCTGGAGTGTTTCCATTTTTTTAATTATTGTTTATATATTTTAGTAACCGTTCACGGAACGTTGAAATTAGAAATTTGGCCTTCATGCTTTTGTACCGTTCTTCCCAATTTTCAATTTCCAATTTCAAGTTTCAAGCCGTGAACGGTTACATATTTTATACCCAAATTGAGCGATTTTTTACTCGAAAACGAGTACGATATTTAACCTGAAAAAAATAAATTATATTTGACACTTAAGCTCCTTTTTATTATTACTTTTCACTATATGAAATTTATCAGAAAATAAATAGGTTGCAAGCTTATTTATTTTAGCAAAATTATACTGATGTATTGCAGCGCCACCCATTCTCCAAAGCAGGTCTTTTCATTAGAATTTGCCATCTATACCTCGGAAGGTTGCAAATTGCGTTTTTTTCGGTGAGCAATGAGCATCAAGAGCAAGGCGCGAAGACGCGTAATAGTAGGGGCACGATGCATCGTGCCCCTACCATCTGCCTGAGCAACGCAGCTATTGGTGTTCATGGCTCAGCGAAAAACCGCAATTTGTGGCCTTTCGAGGTATAGATTCCAACGTATTTCGTGCAATATTTTAAATGTAACAAGTGGTTTCATTTCTTCAATAAATTGGCAAGAGGACTCATCTCGTGTTCTTAACTATATTGCAGAGACTTAGCATCTCAACGAAAATAATTTTGGGATATCTACCGATTTTCCTGGTTATGATCATAATAAGTATAGTCGCTCTTTCAAATCTTAATGAAGCAAATAGGACCAGCAAAAATATTATAGAACATGATATTGTTTTGCTGGAAGCGGCTAATAATATGCTCGACAGCCTTCTGGCACAAGAATCTTATGGCCGTCGCTATCTAATTTTGGATAGTCAGGAGATACTGGGACTGTTCTGGCAGCGAAGTAAAGAATTTGATACGCTTGTCTCTAGAATTCAGACCCTTACAGAATCCCAAAACATTCCTTCAAAGCAGTTGTTAATTCTCCATAATGAATTTAATAATCTTTACAAAGATCGGCTAAAGAATATAGGCAATAAATCATCAATCCTTACAAAGGAATATGATGCAAAAATCAAAAGTAAGCTGGACGAATTAATAGCCCTGATTCAAATGATGATGTTGGATGTAAAAGAAAATCAAAACCAGATGATTATCAAAAATAGCGATGCCGGATTGAAAGCGTTTCGCATTACAGTTATATTATCAAGTCTTGGCCTTATTCTGGGTATAGGTGCAGTAACCCTGACGACTCGCAATATCGCAAGATCTATCCAGCAGCTAAAATTAGCAACAAATGAGATATCAAAAGGCAGATTCAATCATATCCCGGATGTTACAGCTCAGGATGAATTGGGTGAACTTGCAAATGCTTTTATTAAAATGGCTCATCTGTTAGCCTCTCTGGAAGAAGCCAACTTGAATGCAAATCCGTTGACAAGGCTGCCGGGTGGAATAGCAATTGAGAATGTTCTGAAAAATAGACTGGCTGCAAGCAAATCTGTGACATTCTGTTTGCTGGATATAGACAATTTTAAATCGTTCAATGATCATTATGGATATGCTGCGGGCAATGAAATTATCAAAACAACTGCAAAAATTATTGAAAAAACAACTGCCGAATATGGAACAAATGATGATTTTGTGGGGCATATCGGTGGAGATGATTTTGCAATCTTAACAACCATAGAAAGGTATAAAGAAGTTTGCACCCATATTATCGAAGAGTTTGACAAAAAGATTGTTGACTTCTACAATACCAAAGACAGGGCAAATGGTTATATCATGGGGGAAACACGCCAGGGCAATAAAATAAAATTTCCGATCATGTCTATTTCCATTGCTGTTGTTCTTTCAAATAATGAGAAAAGGCATATAAGTCATATTGAAATTGGAGAGATTGCTGCAGAACTAAAAGAACATGCAAAAAAAATTCCTGGTAGTGTGTTTATGGTCAATCGAAGAAAAAAGTGATCGTTAGTATAATAAATTGATTCCAAAAAATACCTCGGAAGGTCATAAATCGCAAGTTGTGGCCTTTCGAGGTATAATGGAGGCGTGTGAAACCAAACTATCCTTTAAAGGTAATTGTTTTATTTTTCTTACTTTGTATGGTAATTTTCATTACTGGTTGTGTACAGCAAACAAAAAACATGAAAGACTCAACCTATTATCTCACCTTGCAAACGAAAGAAATTAAAACCGAAATTTCTCACTTGGAAAACGCTCTAAAAAGCGAAGACGACTCATTATCCAGACCGACGTCTCTTTATTATTTTTATTTAGCATTGCTTTATTCGCACTTCAAAAACCCTGAACCCGATTACAATCACGCATTTAAAAACCTGGAGGAATATATCTCACTCGATCCGGAAGGAGCCGAACAAAAAAGTTCTGTTCAATATCTGATGAGCCTTTTAAAGAAATTAATAAAAAATGAAAACCTTTGTAATGA
>JAJSZW010000020.1 GCA_030262895.1 Deltaproteobacteria bacterium
TCAGGCCGATGAATGTAGCAGCATTTTTTGAGCAGTGGTGAAGAATCAGGTTGTACTCACGGATGGTTAAAAAGTGGGGAACAGTTTTCTCTATCTTTGGATAAGGTAGATCTGTGGCAATATTTTCATTCACATATCCATTGAGCTTAAGGTAATGGAAAAATTGCCTCAGGGACCAAATTCTTGCTTTCTTCACATGGATGGAAGGATTTTTATAATCGGCAACAAATCTTGAAAGGTGACGATATGTGATGGATTTGATTTTACGCAGGTGAGCGGTTTTTAGAAACTTGTTGAATTGATTGAGTCTTATTGATAAAGACTCAATAGACTTGTCTCTAAAACCCGACACTTTACAATACTCGATAAAACCATTAATCTGTTTCTCAAGCATAGGGAAACCTCCTTTCGTTGAGGGGTTTGTGCTAAAAATCGGTTTCCTTGTGTTTTTACAATATTTCTAAGAAGTTGCCATCACAAATTGCGCTAACTGCGGGGTTTGGGGGTTAAGTTGTGATAGCATGATAATTTTCTATTAATATCGACAAAACTGACTCGACTTTATATACAGGAAGATTGTTGATGTAGTCAAAGCTCCCATGTGAAATTTTATCTCTAACTTTTTTAATTTCTAAAAAATCATTATAAGAATTCGAATTTATTCCAGTCCATATCAATGATGAATTAATAATAAACTTGTGTCTGATGTTGAATTTTATTTCATTTGATAAAAAGGTAGATAGTTCTTTTTTTATTTCAATATCAGAGATGTTAGATAATTTTCTATCTATTCGAGATCGATTTGTATTTGAGTTATATGTTTTATTGATGATTACCTCAATACAATAATACCCAAATAGGAATTTCTTTAGAGGGTCTTTTTCCTCTAGCATTTTGACATATAATTTGTCAATTTTACATAAATCCTTCAAATTGGTTGAAATACTTTCAGCCTTTTTTTTGATTGGTCGTAGTTTTCTTCCATCGTAATGTTTTGTCTGAATAGCATGCGCACTTCCAGATAGATAGAAATCGAATACAATTTTATTTGTGTTATGTTTAAAATAAATAAATTCATTCAGTATTTCTAACGACGGATGAATATATTTATTCATAATTGCTGCATTAGTAAATGCTACTATTGTGTTCATGACACTTTCAGATTCATTCTTGAATTGATCACTAATTTTTGGCCAACCTTGTATTGTGTAGTAATACTTATCAAAACTTTTAATTATATCAATCTTATTAAGGTCTTGGCTACTTTTTACTGTACACAATAAATATAGTTGATTGCTATTAACACAATTTTCATTCTTTTCTTTTTCAAGATTTTTATTGCTCTCTAAAATATCCTTTAAGCTACTTTTTTCATCATTATTCGGAAACCCTACCAACAATGAATTACCTAAAACAATTTTAGTATAATAAATATCATTGTAATAATCAATATCACTAATAATTCGAGTTTCACCAATAAAGCTGTGATTAGTTAATTTATATTTCTGTGAGACAATTTGCTCATCAACACCCCTTTCTTTTGAAAGTGTTATGCCATTTATTTTGTATATTTTAATTCTTTGAAGGCTATGTTTCATGATTAAATTGTTAAACTTCCCATAGCGCCTCGTTGGCAGTTGTTTAGCTGGCTTCACGCATTTCTGTTTCATGGGCTGGCACTCTTGTTTTCTTATCTCCAATTCGCGCCTGCATTTCTGACTGATGTAACGCAGGACATGGTGCAGCAATCAATCAAAGAGACTCATCTGCTCAGTTTTCCTGTTTCTATGCGGTTCCGAATTCAATACGTGATCCTCAAAATTGTCAATTCCCAGAAGCTTGCATAGCTTTTTTAGTTCACTACGAGGAACAAGGGATGCCATTTTCGGTAGCCGCAAGTGAGATCTGAAAATCCTCTGGCGGTGTCTGTTATTCGTTGTGCATCGCCAATGCGGTTTATCTCCCCAATACCCAAATGAAACCGATGAATTGCATGCGCCGCAAGTCAAAACACCATCAAATGGGTATGGTTGTTCTATGCTACGCGTATAGCATTTATCGTTTGTGCATCGCCAATAAAACGGTTGGTCGGCGCCTTCAGCTGCGATGATTTCAGCGCCGCATATTGGGCATTGCGATTCAGGCGTTCCTTGAACGCCCAGCAGTTCTTGAATCCGAAGAATTTGAAAGTAGTCTTTAAGAACTGATTTGCTCTTACGACGTTCCATGATTTCTTGGGTATTGGAGAAGCTCAAGGGGTTAAGAGATCCAGACCAAGTGATATCGTCATCAATGAAAACCAGTTTCTCATGCATTCGCAACTTGTGAATCACGATAACGCCGATTTCCGAAAGTTGCGTTTCGATTTTCTTTATTCGAGGGATCTCGGATTTCGACCGTTCTGATAGTGCTTTAGTTATTACATATACTGCAACGCCGAGCTCTATCGCTGCTTGAAGCTGAGGCATCATGAAACCAAGACGGTCCAAAGTAATGAATGGAGAGTAGATAATGACGCGACTCAAGGCATTTGAAACGTCACACGACAGAAGGCGGTAGAAATCTACTTGTGTAACGACGATACGTTCTGAATCTGGGTTGATTTCACCACCAAGCATAGTCATCTGTGCCTTAGCAGCGCGAGCGGCTAAGCCATCGGGAATAATCTTCCTCGCGTCTATTCGTGGAAATTTCTTCAGCAAGAACGGAATAAGCATCTTCCCAAGGAAAACTTTCTTGGCCCGTTTTTGGCAGTAGTCAAAATCGCCTAAAATGAACAACCGGAACTTGGCCCGCGTCAAGCCAACATTAAACAGGCATTTCAATTGTTCATCATACCTCGGCACGAAAAGGTTCACTTTCCAATGGGGTTCATCCGCTACCAGGTCAAAAATCACCACATCTGCTTCAGATCCCTGAAAACTATGGGCTGTACCCGCGATTACTTCATCATGAAGTTGGGTAAAATCGCGTAACAGCACATTCACGAGATTTGCATGCGCTCGATAGGGAGAAACGATTAGGATGCGCTTGGATGCACCTTCTTTCCGTTGTGATCTATCCGCAGAGAGTAGCTGTTCAGCAATATCTACTGAAACGGTCGCTGAAAGGAAATTGAGCCTGCTTGAATTGCCGCCTTTAACAACACTTGTAACCCAAGCATTCAATGGCCCAATATCTACGAGAACGATGGGGTTATCATGTGGCCAGTCCTTTGTGTACCACTCTGAAAACTCTTCGTGTTTAGTAGAGTCAATGGGGCCGTTCTTCAACGACCCATCATAAAAAAGATTAGCTACATCTGCTAATTCAGGCAGCATTCTTCGCTGTTCTACCAATTGTACGAAGTGTGGAGGGGGATTGCCCGTTGTCCATTTCTCTTTGAGTCCCGATACTTCAAAGATGTCCCGTCCCAACCACTTCTTCGTCAATTCGTTAGTTGATAGCACTATGGGTGGCAGTTGCTTGAAATCACCGACGATTATCAGATTGCTGTCAGAAAGAAGCGCGGCTGCCCAAAGGGCAGGAATTGGAGCCATCGAGGCTTCATCGAGAATGACAGTATCGAATTTCCGTCCTTGAATGTCATCGCTCAAGTATGTTTTCGTAAGAGTAGCACCAATGACGGCTGCATTGTTAATTACTTCGTGTTCAACTTGAGATAGTTTTGTATCGATTTCTGCTATTTTGGTACCTATACTTTGAATTTTTGTCCGGAGCGACGACACTTTTTCCGAAAGGGATTCCAAGTCGTTTGATGCATATTGTGCGGCAAGATCAGAGTGGACACGGCGAAGTACTTTTAGAGTTTCATGCGCTGAAGAGGAGATTTCCTCAAGCACGACCCATTCCTGAATAGGTGTAACAAGGCTAGACAAGACGGCTTTGACTTCATTTTGCAGCTCACCGGTGCGCTTTCTGAGCGATTCGATTGCCCCCTGTAATTCCTTGTACTTCTGAAGCCGCGAACAGACTTCAATGTACACATCTTTCACATCCCCATCGACCGCCTGAGAAAGCTGTTCTTCTTCGCTTTCGATTTGTCGAACGTGTGGCTGAAGTTTAGACCATGCTTCATCCAGCTTATCCGTCTTAAGAGAAATTCGCTCTAACCTGCGCTCATACTGCATCTTCAGCTTGAGCTCTTGGGAATAAGTACCGATGCTTTTATGGTTTGACAGTTCACCATCCATTTCGATTATACGCGCGAGTTTTATTGTGGCAGCGTCATGGGCTTGCCGCACTGCTGCGACTTCGGCATCAACGGCGGTCAGTTGTTTGGACAGGCTGTTTACTACCCTCTGTTGGTCATCGGGCTTGGGAAGACGCTTGAAAACACGACCTATGGTACCAGTGCTCTGCGTTTCCTTCAGAAGAACCTTGGCCTGTGAGAAATCGTTTTGAACCGTAGCCAGTCCTTTTTTCGCTTCGACCATACTACCTGATAGCTGCAAAATAATCGTCTTCTGTTCTGTTGGCGAAGGGTATGTAGACCGCTCCCTTCTCAGAGGATCGATACGCGTTGCGATTTCAATACGAGATTTTTGCTCAGCCATCTTGCTGACCATCTGCTCGCACTCTGTCGACACCGCCTTGAATTTCGCTCGCATACTTGTCTGTTCATCTTGTTTTGAAAGGAGTTGCTTGCGTAGCGTAAGTATCCTTGCTGTGTGCTCATGCAATTCCAAAAGGCTTGTGTGCCGTTCGCTGAGCCCTGCAAGCTCTGTTGTCGCCTCTTGCTCGAGTTGCCGCAGATTCGATATCTCACCGATTGCCTTTTCAACCGAGTCTATCTCTTGTCTTGCGGGCTTGAGCCACTCAAATACCGAAATAGCTTTCTGTGTGGCAGACATCTCGTCAGAAAGCATCTGCCTTTGTTCTGCAAGCTTCTCTCTCTCTTCAACCAGCTTACGTGATTGACGTTTCACTTGGGTTTTCAGCAGCACGTCTGGATAATCAGACCGAAGAACTTCGTCTTTCACCTCACCAACACGTACTACTGCGCCCTTGGAGAGTTGTTCTTTCATGGAACTCGCGACGTGTTTAATGGCTTGGTCAACTGCTGTGTTCGTGTGTGAGACAAGTAGAACAGACCGTGAAGCCTTATGGAGGTACTCGGTGATTGTCCCTATCGTGTAGGTTTTTCCTGTTCCGGGAGGACCCCAAATGACAGTAAGGTCGCGGCCCAAGACGCTTTTGAGAGCATTGAGTTGGCTTTCGTTTAGCTCAGGCTTATCATCCGGTGTGATCGGATTCCCCTTCACTGGCATATTACCGAGCATTCTGTTTGCGGCAGAATTTTGTGCGGTTGCATTATCTTCAATTCGTTGAATCAGCTTGCGCATAAGGATTGTGAGATTGGTTTGCAGGCGTGCACTTGGCACGAATTTGCCCAAGTTGGATTCAACGCTTACTACTATACGTAATCCTTCCACAGATACGATAGTTGCTTCCATTGGTGCTTTGCAGGGTACAATCAAATCACCGGGTGCACCATCGGGCGTGTTCAAGACTGAATCAATCAGAAATGCATACTGGTGAGCACTGCCTTGCTCTCCAACTTTGTGCCCATTGTTAAGAGGTATGGCGCTATTCGAAGCGTTTCGTTTTGCTACCTCAATTTCATCCTGAAGAGCTCTGCGAAACTCATCCAAAAGGGGAGGTAAATTAGGAGGTGGATCACCAAAGTTGCGGCTCATCTCTTACTCTTATGGTTTGCATTATTGGTGTACATAGTTTTTATCCCGCCAACGTCTGAACTGAGCTACGGCGGACTGGTTTTCGCCTCGATAAATCATTTAACGAGAGCGAATCAGCGTTTTCCGTTGGCTCCAGTAATTTGTTAGCTGTTTTATTAATATTATAGAGGTGTTACAATGAAATATCCACAGGAAACGGTAAATAGTTTGATTGCAAAGTATCCAGAAGAACATGATTTTCACAAATTATTGAAACCCAAGGGGTCGCGTCTTCATTCTTGACATATTGAAACCACCGCGAGATCTTGGGGACATCTTAACTTTCATTCTTTCTATAGGGAATTCAAATTTAAAGAAGAAAGCTGTATTGCCTGGCACCATGAATAATTCGTCGTATCTGAACAGTGTTGGCTTTCACCACATAAAATACAAGATATTTTCCAATTATCAGAATTCTATATCCCAGCTTTTTTAGTCGATAATCTTTTGGAACTACCCCAATTTCTGGATTAATGGCCAATTGAGAAATTGAGTAATCAAACTTTTCGAGCAGGGAAACAGCAGCAGATGGATTATCCTTCATAATGTAATCAAAAATATTATCCAAATCATTTTCCGCTGTAGATAAATACCGGATTTCAAATGGACCACTCATCTGATTTTTTCTTTTATCTTCTTCATAAGTTTTTCATGAGTGATTCCCTGCTCACCAGATGCATCTAATGACTCTGCTTCTCCAAGTTTTTGATACAATTCAAGTAAGCACTGAAGACGCTCATAATGGGCCAAACTCATAACTACCATATCACCTTTCCCATTCCGTGTTATGAACACGGGTTGGCCCTCTTTATGGCAAAGCTCAGATATTTCCATAGCCCGATTACGTAAATCAGATATAGGTCTAATTAATGGCATAATTCCTCCTGTCATAATTTTGACAATATATTATCATAATAATGATATTTGTAAAGCAAAATGGTTAATGATATAGGGCAATTGCATCAACAATTTTAAATATTAAGTAACAAAAATAATGCCCCCTTTGTTTTTAATGGCAGAGCAACTTCTTAATTTTCTGCTGTAAATTTATATTTCCGCCTTAAATTCTATTTTTTCGTTACCAAATGTTGACTCAATCACCTTATGCACTCCATGCCCTGGATTTGGCTCCTTAAATATTTTTACTAACTGATATTTAGATAAAATTTTCAAGTCGTTATTTAGGCTTACAGGAGTGCGCTGCATCTCTGACATTAACTCGGAGAAAAAGACTCTTCTTTTTTTTCGTAAATATTGAACTAATCTTGTTCTCTCCGGCTTAAGAATAGCCATTAAATCAAATGGGTCTACCCAAATAATATTTTTTTTTGTTACTTTCCTTCCTTCATCAATTTCTTTTGCTGTCTCTTTGGCTGAAGCAAAAAAATCGGATATTGATCCTGCTTTCAGTTCAACATTCATTTTATGAACTCCTTAATTTCTTTTTCAAAACGATTAACCAAATTTTCATAGCTTATAAAATCAGAGACTTCCGATATTTCACCGAAATAATGCTTGTGATGAAAATTATGGGTATTGTCGTATCCTATAACACGGCCATTGTCGTCAGAGGAAATGAGATGGTTTATATACGCCATGCTGTATTTAACAATTTTTCCTTTCTCGTTTTCCCATGCTTCAATTTTAAGAATCCCGCCACCTCTTTTGGGGTTGACTGGGAATTGCTCCGACACAACCTTTTTGAGTTTTGTTCTTGCCTTTTTTTCTCTTTCCATAAAATCATTTTAGCAGCAAGGCAAATAATTGTAAAGCTGATTTATGTGGTTCTTCATTTCGTATTATTTAGGGCTAACCTCCAGCTCAGGGGCAGTATGCCCACAGGGCAGACTGCCCCTTGCAGACGCTTCCCCTTAAAAATGATACCGGACACGGAACTCGAGTTTGTTTTCGTTTTGTTTTTCCTTGAACTCAGTGAAATTACCGCCATTTAAAAAAGTGAAACGCAGCCGAAATTCCCAGTTGGTAAAACCAGTATATAGCATTTCAGGGGTGACGGAATAGCTGTTGTCGTCAAGGTTAAGGATGGCGATCAATCCCGGGGTGAAATAGAGGATATCAAAAGGATCTTTTTGATTAATTTTGAGGTACAGATAATTGCGACCTGCCTGGGGGCTTCCATAGCCCTTTTGAGAAATATTTTCAGCAAGTTGAAAAAGGGTATTGTTTCCGCTGCTGAGAAACTGGTTTTCCGCATTGTCAACGAGTTGATAGAAACTGTCCAGTTCTGTTTCTGAGAAACCGTTGCCGTTGTGATAAAATTCAATAATGGTGGTGATTTCGCTTTCGCTCAGATAACGCAGTCCCAGCAGGTATTTTTTAACGGAACGTTTACGTTTAATTATTGTTCCGGTTTTAGAAAGATAAGTCTGCTTAATTTTAGTAAGATAGGCAAATTCTCCGTGAACCTCGAAATTTGTGGCCAGGTTTTTTGAAAAATCGACGCCATATCGGGTCGAGCGGCTGTTGCCGTTGAATATTACAAAATCAATATCCGTATCCCGATAAAGCATATAAAGTTTGGCGGCAAGGTTCACATTATTCACCTCTCCGAAATCTTCATTAATATCTTGCCATACCGGCAGTACCACAGTGGTCAGAGCAACTGTCTGCAGTGCTCCTCCAAAACTCTTTATCAGATCAAGGCCTGCACCGATATATCCTTCCAATGCCTCTTCAGGGTCGTTGGGATCTTTGGGCCGATCAATAAACCCTACTGGATTCCAGGCATATCCCGTGCCCCACTTAAAAACCTTTTTCCCCAGATCAACTGTGACAAACGGCGCTGGTTTGAGACTCAGGCCGGCCTCAAAAACATCCGCAGTATCCGACCAGCCCATATCGTCCTGACTGGCTTTGGCATACAACACAGAGTTGAATGCCCAGATACCCTTTTTGTAGAGGGTTTCCAACTGCATGACACCGGTTAAACGGTCAAGAGTGCTATGGCGGTTTTTGTATTGATTCAGTTTATAGAATGCGCCATCAGTATTAAGATCAATATGCTCCCATCTGCCCTCTGCATATCCGCCCCATTCAAAATCTCTGGGTTCAAACTCCTCAATGTCAAAACTGTAATCCTCTCCGGCAGTAACAGCCAAAGAGGAAAAAAACAGGATAATAATAGAAAGGAAAAATAAAAGCCTGGGTAATGCCCGGTCACAATTGACTTTCATCTCAATTCATCGACCCTGGGCAGATAATTCAGGGTAAACACCTCATCTGCAAGTTTTTTCTTATTGATCCTGGCGTAAATCATTATGGATTTATATCCTTTATACAGAGGACTATCGGTCTCAAGAACCGATGGCCGTAAAAGATCATCGCCGAAGTCTTTAATATTTTTATAATAAAGGGTTTTGATCAACATACCGCTGGCGGCATAACATCCAATGGTAACAGGCACCATGGTTTTTTTATCTACCTCCATCTTTAAGCTGTCATAGGCGATTGATGATGTTTTAGCTTTGCAATTGAGAACATATTTATCCGCTGTTTCTTCAAGAATGACAGCATCATATTCTGTGCTGTAATCAAGACGCAATATGTCGGAATTGTTAAAAACACCTCCTATCACCGACTGCAGGCTCGTGATGCGCAGCGCTCTTCCCACGCTGGGAATATAAAGCCACATGTTGTCGCCCAGCCGGAGGGTTGACCTCCCTTTTTCACTGGCAGGGGACAAAAACAGAGCGACCATTTTGTCCTGCCCTTTTTTTACCGTGTATAGAACGAACTCCTTTTTACTGCCGTCCGGTTCGACGTTGATTAGCTTGCGGTACATTTCATAGGATTCAGGCTGAAGGTTACGATCCACCTGAAGCAGGATTTCATTGCCATCGAGGGCTGCTGCCGTTCCAGTCACGAGTAAGCACAAAAAAACAACCAGCAGAAAGATGACATTGCTATCTATTTTGAATAATTGTTTGAACCAAATCATAAGCAACTCCAGTTTTTTTTGTATATTCAATCTGATACTCCCTCAAAGCCTGTTTCATTTTATCTCCGATATTACCAGCAATAATGAGCGTTGCTCCTTTTTTTGCAATGAGTGAAGCAGCGCTTTGGCCTGCGCCACCAGGTAGATCTTTTGATGGGTTCTCTACGGCCTCAAGAAAATTACCCTTGCCATCGAAAAAAAGGAAAAAGGGGGATCGTGCGGCCTGTTGGCTTATGGCCGCTGTCTTTTCCGGGCCAGTGGTAGCCACGGCAATTTTCATTGAATCAGCAGAAGCGCTTATGGTAAGACCAAAAAAAAGCAACAAAACCGAATTGACAATAATGAATTGTATCCTTCTGATTATCATGGGTTCCTCCATATGGTTTTATACATGCCGTAAGGCGGTTATAGGGTCCATTCTTGCGGCCTTAAAAGCCGGTTGCAGGCTGGCTAATACTGAGATGCCGATAACAATCAATCCAATGGTAATTACATCCCCATGTCCGATAACAGGTGCCAGCAACAGGTCGGATTGCCGTCCGAAGTTAAAGGTTATTTCAGCGGCACTTATGGCGGCAATGCTGATCAGGCTGATAATTGTTCCGACAACTGTTCCAAGCACGCCAAGCAGAAAGCCCTCGGTCACGAACAGGGCCATAATTTTGCCAGGCAATGTACCAATGGCGGAAATGGTGCCGATTTCATTGATCCGCTCATATACAGCCATGATCATCACATTCATTATGCTGACCAGAACAATGGACACAAGCATGACTTTAATGAAAAAGGTCATGAGGTCAATCATTTTTGCGATATTGTAAAACGGTGTCAGCTTTTCCCAGGTGTGCAATTCAAATACCGGCTTATTCTGCTTGTCTTTAATGGAAGCAAGCTCAGCCCTGAGCCTGGAAAAAACCGGTGGAAGATCATCCATGCTTTTAAGCCGGATCGCTATTTCACTGATTTCAACGCCATTGATGCGCAGCAACTCTTTGGCATCATCCAGATGAATAACTCCATCCCGGCCCCCGGGGCCGGAAATGCCTTCAAGTACACCACTGACAACGAAAGTCTTCCCATTGACCGAGCCGTCCTTGTTATTGGCCACCAGAACAATATCGTCACCCGCCTTCACCTTCATGCCCTTTGCAATTAGTTCGGGAATGAGGATTTCGCCTTTTTGCAGCAAAACATCTTTCTTTTGTCCTTTAATGATACGGTCCGGAAGCAAGGGAACGGTCTTGACTTCTTGTTCAGGGATGACGGCATTGAGCCTGATGTTGGTGGTTTCAGTAAAATTGCTGAACATGGCCCCAAGTTTAATACGCATAGAGTAAGATTCAACAGCACCTACATTGCTTAAAATCTTTTTTACCTTTGTAACCTGATGTTCATTAAGGTTACGATTAAGCGGCAGGTTGTCAATGGATGCCAGATAACCTCTGCGATGAATCTGTAAATGGCCGATCATGGAGTCTGTGATCTGGCCGACCATCATATCCTTAAAAGATCCTGTTACAGAAATATAAAGCAGTACCGCCACCACACCCAGAGTGATCAGCGCCGATGTCAGTATTGTGCGCCGCTGATACCGGCGAAGATTGCGGGCCGCAATTTTAATAATATTAAACATGAGCCCCTCCGTTGTTGTTTTGTAGAAGCCTGCCGTCTTCAAGTGTAAAAATTATTTCCGCATTCCGCATCACCCTGGGGTCATGGGTGGAAAAAATAAAGGTGGTGTCTGATTCATCGCGCATCTTTTTCATGAGATTGATAATCCGGCTTGCCGTTTCCCCGTCTAAGTTTGCAGTCGGCTCATCGGCCAGCACCAGTTTGGCATTGGTCACCAGGGCACGGGCAACCGCTACCCGCTGTTTCTGACCACCCGATATCTGGCTTGGATATTTGATAGCCTGATCCCCCATGCCAACGGCTTCGAGAAGATTTTGCACCTGTTTTTTGCGCTTCTGTTCGGGCCAGTTTTGCACCATGAGTAACGGATATTCCACGTTTTCAAAGACCGTCAACACCGGAATCAGGTTAAAGTCCTGGAACACGAAACCGATATGTTCGCCCCTGAAGCGCGCAGCCTGTTTACGATTCATATTGGCAATATCCTGTCCCGCGACCTGTAAATAGCCACCGGTCGGCGGATCGAGGCAGCCAATCATATTGAGCAGTGTGCTTTTACCGCTGCCGGAGGGCCCGACAAATGAAACAAAGGAAGCCTGCTCAATGCTGAAATTTACACCTCGAATGGCCTTAACCATAATTTCACCGATCTGGTAAGTCTTTTCCAAATTGTCTGCAGTTACTAATGACATGATTTTTTCCTTTAAAATGTGGTAGGAAGCCGTATTTTTTATAAATCTGTTGAGCTGATGATGTTATAAAATCAAGAAACTTCAGTGCGTTTTCCTGGTGTGGCGCATTTGATAATTTGCAAACATAGTAATTAATTTTGTTTCGCTGATCTAAGTCCTCGCCGGGCTCAACAACATCAAACGCAAGTCCGCATGACCTTGCATGAATTACTTCTGTGTTCCAGACAGGCCCTACATCTACTGTTTTTTTAGAAATACGAAGCGGGGTCTCTCTGTGATGTACAATGGTTAATATTGTTGTGCCTTCAGCTCGTTTTTCTTCCATAATTCGGTGTACAAGGCTATCTCCACCCGCCTGCCTGTACATGTCCATGATATGAAAGGCAATATCCTCATTTTCAGGATCCGGTTGTGAGATGCGCACATCATCTCTTCCCATGTTTGCGACCGAATTTATATTTACCGGATTGCCCTCTTGCACCATCAGGGTCAGCCTGTTATGCAGATAAAGATGGTATTCATCATTTTTGATATGGCCGGAGCGTTCAAGAATCTTCATGGCGTTTTCATTAACCGAGGTATAAATATCAGGATAAATATCTAATATTTTATCTTTGAACAGGGCGCCTCCGGCTATGATTTGCTTTAGTTCAAGGCCCGGGGGAAGGGTTTCATGGAAGATTCTTTTAACTTCAGGATATTGCTGTTGAAATGCGGAGATAATTTCCTGCATTGCCATGAATTGATTGCCTGCCATAAATAGTACGAGGTCAGATGAATCGGCTATTTCCAGATTGTGAAGATCATCTGCCCTGTCGGAGGGAATTGCTGGGAAGTCTTTTTTGTTCATGATAATCTATTTTCGTAACACTTTAGCGTTATGAAAAAATAATATTTAAAAGTGCTAAAGTGTTACAATGCAAAAAGTAAATATTATATTTTACTGATAGATAGGCCAATATGCAAGAATAATATTTTACGAATTTTGAGAATTCCAGTGCAGGAGGTCACTATCATGAAGTGGAAGGTCACATGCTTACTGTTATTGGTTACTCTTTTATTTTATGGATGTTCTAAACCTTTAGTACAAAAGATGGAGGTTACCGGCTACTGCGGATGCGGGAAATGCTGTGGATGGGAACGGGGAAGCTGGAAGTATTTGAAGCTTAATTTCTGGAATCGATATGTAAGCGCCGGCAAACGCAAAGGGCGGCCATATACCGGCCGGACCGCCGGCGGTACAAAGCCGCACGAGCCTACTCCGGGGCTTTTTTCTATTAATAGCTTAATTCATCCATGGATGATTCCAATAAGAATTATCTTCCCGTGGCTCTGGCTATCCAAAGATGGTACTATTGCAGCGGATCCCCGATATTATCCTTTTGGCACCAGGTTATATATCCCGGGCTATGGGTATGGTGTAGTTGAAGACAGGGGGGGAGCTATAAAAGGCAAATATCGTCTTGATGCCTTTTTTAATTCTCACCAAAAAGCACTTAACTGGGGTAGAAAAAGAATTGATGTTCAATTTTTGAAATAACTATTCAGGTGGATAGACCGAAGGTAGAAGGCTGAAGGTGGAAGGTGGAAGGAAACAGATGATTCCTGAGAGTTATTCTCTATGTTTAGGCCGCTTTAAGAAAATATTGGCCTTCGGGAGTCTTTTCCCTAAAAGTCTTCAGTCTTCAGCCTAACCAACCTGAGTAGTTACCCCCGGAAATTTTTCTTCCCAATATTTACCTGCTATACAATAAGCAGATGCTGTTTCAAGAAATTTTATAAGTTCCGGCAGTGATATTCTGCTATTGAATCCGCCAAGATGAGGGCCGGTAAGGATGGTGATGTCTTTTTCACCTTTTTTTAGTTTGCCTATATTTTTTTCGGAATATCCTCTATCTAAAAGGAACTCTTTGAATTCTCTATCCGTCATTTCTGTTTGATCCGCTGCTCTCAGGATTTCTTCCATATGACGGTCAACGCCCATTTCTTCAATCATGCGTTGGGCCAATTCATCAAAGTCAAAAAACGTATCTCCATTAAAGTTGCTGCCGACAAAGCCGTTATAGTATTTGTAAAAAACACCCTCGATAAGCTCCTTAAGGAATGACTTATCAAAGAGCTGCCTGGCATCCACGGGCTTGCCCTGCTCATCCAGCCCGAATCTTTCAGCCTCATGGTTGCGGAAGTAACTGCCGATTACAAGCAGAATGCTCAATATATGGCTGCCAATATACTCATAGAGTTTTTGGCTTTTACTCTCAAATGTTATAAGATGTTCAAAATCTCTTATGCCTGTCGGTCCAAAATTTGGATAGCGGCATGAATGAAGCCAGGCGTCAAGCCTCCCACCCCTAGGCCATTCATAGAATCCCTGATCTTGTCTTCTATTGCGTTGCACCCGGTTGTGAAATAGAGGGATAGGGGCTGAATGAACTATTCCCATTGAAGTCAATTTTCCAAGCAGCCATGCATTATTGAGTATAATTTCTCTGAATTTCTTTTTGTCGAGCAGTCTTTCTTTTCTATGGGTGTTTGGATAGGTGAAATAATCATTATGAGCGATAAAGCATATTGCATAACTATTCTCGTGATTAAATGCCGCATTTTGCTGTCTTATAGCATGCGTATTTTTTAATCTAAATAAATAGCTTCCATTTATCTTTAAGGGAAGAGGAATTCGAAATTCAACAGAAAAGGGATTCCCGTTTGAAGACAGATATTTCATCCAGCAAGCTTCTCTGTTTAAAGATTCAATGGAATTTTTTGAGAGAGCTAATTTGAGCACTAATAGTTTCCCGTTACCATCAATTGCGGAAACCAGACTTCTTCCTATCATTATAGGAGCGTGCCTTAGATTAAAGCTGTTTTGTATTAATAGATCTTCCCATTTTACTGCCGGTATCACTTTCGTTCTTTCTTCATCTATTTCCGGGCCCTTTATGCAAAGAGGAAGTGAACCCATGGCTTCGGCCGCTGCCCTGTGATTTGCATCCATCCCTGTGTTTAAAATATTTTTTAGAGCAGATATGGCGGGTAGAGATAGAGAACTGTCAGTATTGTTAACTATTATTGAAGCCAGAGCATCAGCGGCAGCTCTGTATAAAAAAATGGATTGAGTTTGTTTAAGGTGTTTTATGTTATTGAGAATTTTTTCAAGAGTAAAAACTGTTTCAAGCCTTACGTTATCAGGATGTGACTGCGCAAATGAATTTAGTTCATTAACAGTCATAAATGTAGCACAAAAATCCGAGCTGGTATGATTCAGAGTATTTTCTAAGCGAATTCTCTCTCTTTCCAAATCCCATGCACACATGTTATCCTCAAAAAATCACCTACCACGCCCATAGGACGTGGTTTGATGAAGACCCCTCGAAGGGGTCTAAAAGCATCGCGATTCCTGCGGATTACAATCCAATATCAAGCATGCAGCCGTCAAGCTAAAAAACTATGAACGTCGAACATCGAACGTCCAACGTCGAATTTTGAATAAGATATTCTGCCAATTTATAAACTGGCGAAGCGAAGCGAAGCGATTTCATCATTCGATGTTCAACGTTCGATGTTGGATGTTCGATGTTCAAAAAACGCTTTACTCTGCCGTTCAATATTCTCGCCGGAACGGTCAAACCTTTAGGGTCGATCGGGCGGAGCCCGAGGTTTAATTAAAAATAATTAGCAGCCAATTACTCAGGACGGGAGTATAGCCGGACTTTTGTTCCTCCGCACCTGAAAACGACCGATTCTACAGTTCAAGAAGCCATCTTATTAAATTCTTTTTAAATACTTTCGTGTGGTCCCAAATAACTTTCCAAGCTTCCAATCGAATTTGTTTGTTTCATAAATGGCAAAAGTAGTAAGCATATATTGCACATATTTTATAAGCGTTTCTTTCTTTATATTGATGCCAAGCTGTTTCAGATAGTTTGATGTTCTACTGAACGAAATAATATTTCCTATTGCGGAAAAAAGATAAAAAAGCGTTTTTTCCACTGCGGTTGTATGTTTTATACTAAACCGTTTAATTATATCGTCCAGTATGACCTTGCTGATAACCCCTTCGATATAAGAAAAACAGGCAGTTTCACTGTTGATGGACAGAACTTCAGGAAGACCGCCGAATTTCACGTATTGGCTGAAGTGATTATGAATTATTTCCTGATTTCTGAAAAGATCCGTAGTGTTGGTGACTTTAATGCCTCTGTATCTCAAGTATTCTTTAAAATCAAAGGGAAGAATGGAAAACTCTATGAATCGTCCTGCAAGATTGCTCCCTATCTCTGCTGAATGAAGGCGGGACAGCCTACAAATTCAATCGGTTAGCAAGCTCTTGTTTTTGCTTGATGGTGGAATTGACATAGAATCAAAACGGCGAAAAATATCCAGTTTTAAGTTGGTAGCCGCCTTATCAAACCTAAACGTAATGAAAAAGATACGAAAGCTAATTACTTTGTAATAAATTCTTTACATAAAAGGCATTTTTATGCTATAAAGTTAAATATGATTACCAATGAACAAAATGTTGGATCTTTGCTGCTGCGTCTTGGAGAAAGATTGAAAGAGGCACGCCTGGCTCGCAACGAAAGCCAGGAACTGTTCGCACAAAGGCTTGGCTTAACCCGCCAGTCGTACAGTAAAATGGAAAAAGGTTCTCCACAAACGCTGATTGGCAAATGGCTGGAGGCAAGCAGCATCCTTGGCCGGCTTGACGGCTGGCAGGATGTGCTGGCTCCCAAAGAAGACCTGTTTGCGAAATTCAAAAGAAAAACCAGTAAGCGGCAGCGGGCTGGCGGCAGACGGAAGAGGAAGAAATGATAAGACTTGATGCCTGGTTAATCCTGCCATCAGGAGAAAGCGTCAAGGCAGGCACTCTGGTTGTCGCCGACCCGGACAATGTCAGGGGGGCATTGCCGGGACAATTTCGCTATACTCCTGAATATCTGGAAAATCCGAAAGCCTTTCCGCTTGATCCGCTGCATTTACCACTGTCCGTGGATATTTTTGATGCGGATCGGCCCCGTGCTGGAGTCCATGGCGTTTTTGAAGACAGTCTTCCGGACGATTGGGGCCGGAGACTCCTGGTTCGCCGCTACAAGCTGGGCCGCAAAGACCAACGTATCCCACAGTTGTTACGGTTGTTAGGAAACCAGGGGTTGGGGGCTTTGAGCTATGTGGAGGAAGGCAGGCCGGATTTTAAAACGACCGGGGTTCCCCTTCGTCACCTTCAGGAACTGGCGCTGCTGGCGGAAAAATTTGAGCAGGACGGAGCCGTGGACGACGATGAACTTTACCTGTTGTTTCAGGCGGGCAGTTCTCCTGGCGGGGCCAGACCCAAGGCACTTATCAAGGATGAAAGCGGCGCATACCTGGCAAAGTTTGCCAGTACCAGGGATCAACTGGACGTTGTCGGCCTGGAGGCCGCCGCCATGGAGTTGGGCCGCAGGGCGGGCATCGAAACGGCCGATAGCAGGCTTTTAGCGTTGGGTTCCAGAAAATGCCTTTTGGTGAAACGGTTCGATATCAACGAAGCCGGCGGTCGTAATCACCTGGTCAGCATGCAGTCACTGCTCAAGGCCGATGGATATTACTATGCCGGCTACAGGGAGATGGCAGAAGTAATTAGGCATGTATCTGCTTTACCTGCGCAGGATCTTCACAAGCTTTACAGGCAGATGGTGTTTAATATGATGATCGGCAATACCGATGACCACCTGAAAAATTTCATTATGCTGCACAATGATGAAGGCTGGGGACTAAGCCCGGCATTCGACCTGGTGCCAAACATCGGCTTTAACAGGGAACATGTGCTGCGTATCGGGCTTGATAACAGGCCGCCTGATTTTGAAACACTCCTGCAAGAGGCTGGACATTTCGGGTTAAAACGACGACAACAGGCCAAGGAAGTGGTCATGGAGGTTCATGAGGCTGTCTTGGAGTGGCCCGCAATTTTCATCGCCAATCAAGTGCCGGCGAAAGATGCAGAAAGTATTGGTAGTGATATCAGCCGACGGCTGGAAAAATGTTCGAGATCTGATTATTGACAGGATAGCATTAAATATGTTAAATGTATTTTACGATATTCTGGTTATTAGTAAAATTGACTTTGCGGGATTGTTTAAAAATAACAACTATGGTTTTCACTACTATATTTCATGATTGATTTAAGTCCATTTATAAGTGTTCAGGAAGCTCTCCTTAAACAGGTTCCGAGAGAAAATTATCGCTCTCTTTACGAACGGATCAACTGGAAAAATCGTCTGATTGGAATCATTGGCGGTCGCGGGACAGGGAAGACTACGCTGTTGCTTCAGCATTTAGCCGAAAAAAGTTCATATTCATCAAAATATCTTTATATTTCAGCAGACAACATTCGGGTTGAGGCCATTGGCATTTATGAGATCGCATCACAATTTTTTCGCATGGGCGGCGAGGTCATTATCATTGATGAAATCCACAAATACGCCAGATGGCCGCAGGAAATAAAAAATCTTTATGATTCATTTCCATCAGCAAAAATCCTTTTTTCAGGCAGTTCTACCCTCGGGCTGCAACTTGGAAAGGCCGACCTGTCGCGGCGTGCTGTTTTCTATACTTTGCCGGGTCTTTCTTTTCGAGAATACCTGCTATTAGCCAGGAATGTTAAACTCCCCGCCATCACACTCGCCGGTCTATTAAAGGAACATGCAGGATTGACATCAGAAGTTCTGGTTGAGGGACCTGTGTTGGGACACTTTCGAGATTACCTTGAACATGGCATTTATCCTTTTTTTGTGGAAGGAATAGAAGAATATCTTGCAAAGCTCAGAAACATTATTGAAAAAACACTTTACGAAGACATTGTCTCTACATCCAGCATTAAATCTTCTAATGTTCCGATGCTAAAACGGATTCTCTGGTTAATCGCTACCTCTCAACCATTTGAGCCAAATCTTGTGCGTATTTCCAACAATCTGGGACTTTCAAAGCCAACTCTTTATGGGTATCTTGACTATCTGGAGCGGGCAGGTCTCTTATCGGGTGTTATGCCGGAAGGATCCGGTTTCAAACTCGTGCGTAAACCCGTTAAAATTTATATTGAAAATACAAACTTGCTTAGAGCAATCGCAGGGGAATTGAGCAGAGAAGACCCTGTCGGAACGGTGCGCGAAACATTTATTCAGCATCAGTTGATAAGTGCCGGCCTGCAAGTGCGCATTCCAAGTCGAGGCGATTTTCTGGTAGAGGATAAGTATCTACTTGAAGTGGGAGGCAGTTGTAAGGGAAAAAAACAGATAGCGGGAAAAGAAAATGCCTACGTTGTAAAAGACGATATCGACATGGGTTTTGGTAATATCATCCCCATGTGGTTGTTTGGCTTTTTATACTAAGGGTTAGTTCGGAATTTATTGAGAAGCAGTTACAAAATTATAGGTCAAATGGAGTATACCATGAAAGATTTACCCAAAAAGATTATGGTACCCATAGATGGTTCTGAGAATTCCCTCAGAGCACTGGATTACCTGGAACTGATGTATAGCCGGGATCGTAATGTTGAAGTCTTGTTTTTTTATGCTCTGCCTGCCTTGCCTCCAATTCTTACTGAAGATTATGCTATGAGTCAGGTGTACTGGGATGGGTTGAGGGCTGTAGAGGAAAGCAATGTAGAAATGGCGGAAAAGATATTAACTGATGCCAGGTCGGCAGTTATTAAAAAAGGTTTTGATAAAGATAAAATCACTACAATATCAAAGCGTAAGGACATAAGCATTGCTCTGGGTATTGCTCAAACGGCAGATAATAACAAAGTGGATGCAATTCTTTTGAGCCGGCATGGAAGGACCGGATTAAAGGATTTTTTCATGGGTGAAATATCGAGCAAACTTTTAGAATACTGTGAGGATTATCCTGTATGGATTATGGGTGGCCCTGTAAATTCAAGAAAGGTTCTTGTGGGTGTGGATAGCTCTGAAAATGCTCTGCGCGCCGTCGCCCATGCAGGTGCTATGCTTTCCGGAACTGAATGCCATGTAACTCTTTTTTACACAAAAAGCCATATAAGACGCTTTGTGCCTTTGGAAGTTCTGGAAAATGCACCTGGGCTTGAGGAAATATGGCAAAAGAAGGCTGAAGAGGAAATTGCCCCATACATGACAAAGGCAAAGGAAATGCTTTTGAAGCATGGGCTGGCTGCGGATAATATAGACATAAAGATAATTGACGGCAGTCGTTCTGTTGCAGATGATATCCTCAAAGCGGCTAAAGCCGATAATTTTGGAACAATTATTCTCGGACGCCGAGGCGTTTCTAAGGTTAAGGAGTTTTTTATCGGAAGCGTTACAAGAAAAGTTATTCAGCACGCAGTCGGTTTTACGGTTTGGGTTGTCCGGTAGGATGTTGATACTGGAGGCTACTGCACTATATGGCTGTTATCAAGCTGCCTCTTGCTGAAAAGTAATGTATTACCTAAATACTGGTTTTTCCCAAGTATGGATTTCATGTATTCCACAACAAAAAGCGCGTACATTTCCTTATTTGTCATTTGATTTAAATATTTACTGATAGTTAAATTTTTAGGGAAGTTTTTACCGGATGATAATTTATTTCCATTATATCTGTCTTTCAGAGCAGTTAAATGACTTTTAACCTTTTCTCTCATATCTTCGGGGGGATAATTTTCAAAATCAGAAAATAATTTTGCAAGTTCTGAAGCTTCAGGCAGTAAAGGGTGCTCCAAAATCATCTTTAAATCCTTTGCGTAGCGAACCAGACCTTTATGAATGTGCTTATTTTTTACTACATTCACGTCAGCCCATCCAGCCCTGAGCCATTTAAAGGCAGCGTATTTTATAACGGGTTTTTTTGAGTCAACCTCGTACAGGAAGCTTATGCCGATGGAATTGTACATATAGGAGCTGACCCAACCAAGACCCCGCATTGAAAGACCTTTCCGGCCCGAATAAAGATAGTCCCAGTTGTCATCTGAACCCAGCACAATGCCTTTTCTGCCCACATCGGACTTGTCTTTTTGTTTGGAAATCGAGATTAATAGATTTCGGCCGCGATACTTGCAAAGAATCAAAGTCTTATCTATATCATAACGATAGTAAGCACCTGTAAATTGATCCGGAGTTATTTCTATATGTTCAACCCCTTTAACCACTATTGGACAATCAGAATTTGAGAGATATGTCCACAATTTAGGCAGGTCTTGATTTTGCCCGTTTACCTCAGCCCAGTAGGAAAGCCGGACAGAAGAAGGCATAAAAGCAAATGAAGGAATATCAGGATTGTATGCATACTGGAGAATGTGTTTCAGATCTCTATTAATATCAAATTCATAATAAGCGGAAGGCGAGCCGAACAATTTGTCTGTATAATAAAGGGAGGAGCTGTTTTTGGGAGAAACGACAAAATCCAGTACCTTTTGAATAAGTTTAAGATCAACAGGTTCGTTTTTATCCCTGGAAGTTAAGGATAAAAGATATTCCAGCCCGGAATGCAGGGAATCAGGAATTTTTGTTTCCTTTAGATCAGAGCCGGCTGCCAAACAGGTTGAAGAAAAAAGAAACACCGTTAAGACCACAGCAGTGGATAGAATTTTTTTAATCTTTCCCAAATTTCTACTTTCCAGTTTCAAGTTTCAAGCCGTGAACGGCTACTTTTTTTGTTTACGTACTATCAGTACAGAGCACGGGGATTTACCGGCCACTCTCTTGGCCACACTACCGAAGAATACGAGTCCCATTCCCGATAGTCCATAAGAGCCCATCACAACAAGATCGATATTTTCTTCTTTCAAGTATGTTAATATTTCCGTTGAAATATGTCCGCTAAGTACAACAAGCTTATAATCAGTATGTTTACTTATTTTGGCCCCATACTCTTTATCCATTCGTTTTTCTAATTCTAAAATCAAAGGTCCTTCCGGTTCGTAAGGCATCATCCATTCCGTATCTGTTGCTTGATAACTTATGACAGGCGGCGATACATGAATTACAAAAAGTTTGGCTTTATTTTTTTCAGCAAGATCGAGGGCCGTTATAAATGCATCTTCAGCATTTTCTGAAAAATCTATACAACAGGCTATTTTTTTTATATTCATGGTGACCTCCTGAAGTTTGGATGTTATGATTTATTAGTAACTACTCAGGTTAGTTAGGCTGAAGACTGAAGACTTTTAGGGAAAAACTCCCAGAAGCCAATATTTTCTTAAAGCGGCCGCAAATCTTATCCTAAACATAGAGAATAACGCTCAGGAATCATCTGTTTCCTTCAGCCTATAGCCTTCAGTCTAAACACCTGAGTAGTTACATTTATTATACACATGTGATCTGGTTGTAGGCAATGTATTGTTTAATCCTTTTGTGAAAAGAACTTGATACAGGCGAGACATGCCATATTTGAATCCTGCTGAGGCTCCATGTAAAAAAAGACGCCATTGCCTTGCAAATGTATCATCAAACATTTTTTTCACTTTTTCAACATTATTTTCATAATTTTCTGCCCATTGGTCTAATGTTTTTGCATAGTGGAGCCGGAGGTTTTCTACATCCAATATTGAAAAACCGTTTTTTCCCATTTCACGCAGGATCTCATCGAGACTAAGAAGATATCCGCCGGGAAATATATAATTGGATGTCCATGGATCAATGGGAGATGGCGTATCTTTTCCAATAGTGTGTAGAAGGCCCACACCTCCTTTTTCCAGTAAGCTTGATACTTTTTTAAAAAAGACAGGAATGAATTTTTTCCCTACATGTTCAAACATTCCAATGGAAACAATTTTGTCAAATTTTCCACTTAACTCACGATAATCCTTATATATGATAGCAATCTTATCTTGTAGCCCCAACTCCTTTATTTTATTACCGGCATATTCATACTGATTTTGTGAAAGCGTATTTCCAACTCCTGTTATTCCATATTTTTGTGCGGCATAGATGAGCATCCCTCCCCAACCACAGCCTATATCAAGCAGTGATTCACCAGGACTCAATAAAAGTTTCCGGCATACATGCTCATATTTATTCAATTGCGCTTCTTCCAGAGAATCGTCTTTACTTTTATAGTATGCACAGGAGTAAGTCATTGTCTTATCAAGATAAAGCGAATAAAATTCATTGCCTTTATCGTAATGGTAAGAAATATTTTTTGGTGAGGTTCTTAATGTATCGCTGTTGAGAAGCGCAAGGATAAAAAAACGTATTTTTTGCCAGGAAGGTAGCCGGGAATCATCAAAATTAATTAAAAAACCAAGACGAAGAAACTCCTGTAAATCGTTCTCAATTTCTACATCTCCCTTCATATATGATTCTCCAAAGCCGACATAACCATCTCTGAGAATCCTTTTGGCACCCATCAAGGATTTAAGCTTTAAAATAAACTTCGGTTTATCCCCTATAGTTATTGAATCACCATCCCAGAATTTTATGGCGAAGCTTGCTTTTGGATCTGTCTGATGTATTATTTCCGAAATATCTTTAAAAGCCCTTTTCATGACGCCTCCTTTCTATAGACTTTCAGACAATTAATTTCACAAGGCTAGAAGGAGAAAGGCGTATTAGTTATACGTCGACGACTGATAACGCAGTGAAATTATTTATCTGAAAGTCTATACTTAAACCTCAGTGGTCTCAGAATGAGACTTTGGTTAAGAAATTAATACACCCACTGCTTTTGGATAAGCGGGCGATGCCTTGAAGGAATCCAGCTAAGAAAATTATGACTGATGGAAAAGCAGATGCAGTGATCGCTGTTTTAATGAATCAAAAACTTAATAATATTATATTAAAATCAAATTTACATGTCAAGCAGGGCCTCAAATTAATGCAGAATCTTTAATTGTTATAGGCTTTCAGATAATTAATTTCACAAGGATAGAAGGAGGAAGGCGTATTAGTTATACGTCGACGACTGATAACGCAGTGAAATTATTTATCTGAAAGTCTATGCATACTTTTTTCTATAAAGAGAGAAGTATGTAACAGGGACTATTATAAGCGTAAAAATTGTGGATGCACAAAGTCCAAAAATCAGAGCCCAGGCAAGGCCTGAGAAAACCGGATCCAGTGTAATGGGCCAGGCGCCAATCGCGGTTGTGCAAGCGGTAAGTAATATAGGACGCATCCTGATTGCTCCACTTCGGAGAATAGCTTCTTTAAAAGGTATGCCTTCATTAAGAGCGTTTTTAATAAAATCAATCAGAACAAGGGAGTTCCTTATTACAATTCCACCAAGAGCTATCATGCCTATCATGCTTGTTGCGGTAAAAAAGACAGGGTTGAAGAAGCCGCCCACCTGTTCTCCGGTGAAAATATTCAGCAGCCAGAAGCCAGGCATAATGCCCAAAAGCGTAAGTGGTATTGACATCATAATCAATACCGGCATGGAAAATGAATTAGTTTCCATTATAAGAAGAATATAGATTCCTATTAGAGCTGCCGCAAATGCTATGCCCATATCTCTGAATACCCTGAGAGTTATCTTCCATTCGCCTTCACCTGCCCATTTTACTCTGATTCCAGGAGGAGGAGGGTTGTCAAGTTTAAGTTTTTTCTGCATATCAAGAACAGCTTCGCCGGGAGCTCTGCCTGCCATTTCTCCCGTCACATATACCACGCGTTCAAGGTTTTTATGATAAACAGGCTGGTCTTCAGGGATGTGAACTATCTTTACAAGTTCCGCCAGAGAAACCATCTTGCCTGTATTTGTTTTGAGCGGTATTTGTGATAAAGAAGTAATCCCCGATCTATTTTTTCTCGGTAAAATTGTTTTTATGCCCAGAGGCTGCCTTTCTTCAGGAGTATGTATTGTGGCAGGGGCAGCACCTCCTATCGCTATTTTCAAAGTTTGAATAATTTCATTCGTGGAGACTCCGTGAAGAGCAGCCTTTTCCTTGTCAATAATAAAATCTATCTTGTTGCGCACGGTTTCAACTGTGTCGTCAATATCCACTACAAAAGGCTCTGCTGCCATTAAATTCTTTATATGTTCTGCTCCTTTTATGATTTGATCATAAGAACGGTCAGGGGAACCATAGATTTCAGCCACAATTGTCGAAAGCACAGGGGGACCGGGGGGGACTTCAACAATTTTGATTACTGCATTGTTTGCTTTTGCAATGTCTTCGAGTTCCTTTCTAAGCCGGAGAACAATAGCATGGCTTTGTTGCTTCCGTTTATTTTTTTCAGCGAGATTTATACGTATATCTGCAAGGTGGCTTCCTTTCCTCAGGTAATAGTGACGAACCATGCCGTTGAAATCCATGGGAGACGAATTTCCTACATAGGACACAAAGCTGGTAATTTCAGGGATTTCCCTAAAAAAGTCTTCAAAGGACTGTACAACAGTATTGGTGGTTTCAAGTGTAGTTCCTTCCGGCATGTCAATAACTATCTGGAATTCATTTTTGTTATCAAAAGGAAGTATTTTCAAGGGCACGAGTCGGAAAACAGCAAGACCTATAGATACTAAAAGGAGAAAAATAATAGCAGCCAGAAGCATGTATCTTTTGCTTTTTGATTTGAGAAAAGGAGATACAATTTTGCGGTAGATTTGCCCGATCCATACATTTATACCTTTATCATGATTTGTCTGCTTTATCTGATTTGTTTGGGAGTCGGTCATCTTGCGGATATTCATGTTTTTCAGCAGCAGGTGCGTTAACCACGGCACAATGGTAAGCGCACAGAGAGTTGAAAATGTTACTGTAAGGGGAACATTTGCTGCCATTGGAGCCATGTATGGCCCCATCATTCCTGTAATGAAAAAGAGGGGTATAAATGAGATTATTATGGCGAGTGTGGACATTATTACCGGAGGAAGCACTTCATTAACGGCAAATAGCGTTGCTGAAAAGGCTTTACGCTTGCCCATTAAAACATGACGCTGTATGTTATCTACATTTGTAATAGGATCATCAACTACAAGCCCCAGGGAGAGTATAAGAGCAAAAAGGGTAACCCTGTTAATTGTATATCCGAATAAATAATTGACAAAAAGAGCAAGAGAAAAGCTGACAGGTACGGCAAGTGCAACCACCAGCGCTTCACGCCATCCAAGAGTAATAGCTAAAAGTATAATAACGGAAATAACCGCAAAAGCCAGCGAACTTAAGAGTCCATTTACCTTTTGCCCGGCAGTTTTACCGTAGTTGCGAATTACTTCAACATTAACGCCATCGGGAATAGTGCTTTTTTTCAATTCTTCAAGCTTGACCAGAATATTTTCGGAGACTGTGACGGCATTGGTCCCTTTTTTTTTGGCAAGGGCGAGTGTGACGGCCGGGAATGAAAAGGGGGTATTTTCTTTATTGTGAGTTTTACGATAGAAATTTGAGTAACCGATTCTCAAGTAAGACTCTGATTCTTCCGGGCCGTCGAATATATTTGCAATATCGCGCAAATATACCGGACGTCCATTGTGGACTCCAACCATAAGTGATGAAACTTCATTTGAAGATGAAAGGAAAGATTTGCTTGTTACTGTAACTTCTTTATTAAAGCGGGAAAATTTACCTGCTGTAACAGAAGCATCCGCTCCCTGAAGAGTTCTCTGTACTTCAAGTAAAGATACTCCAAGACCTGACATGCGTTCAGGTAAGAGTTCAACGCGTATCTCTCGTTTGCGGCCACCAACAATTTCAGCCCTTGAAATGTTCTTTACCTTTGAAAGCCTTGATAATACTTCCTCGCCGATTCTGCGAAGTTCATAATCATCATAACGATCTGAATAAAGACTTATATTTACAATGGGAACGTCGTCTATTTCTACTGGTTTTATCACCCATCCCTTAACAATCGGGGGAGCGGCGTCAATATTCATTGTAATCTTATTATGGAGTTTTACCAGCGAATTTTCCCTGTCTTCTCCTACATAAAATCTGACTGTAACGATTGCCATGTCCTCACGGGACATCGAATATACGTATTCAACGCCGTCAATCTGCCATAAAAGACGTTCCAGGGGCGTTGCAATAAGTTTTTCTATTTCCGTTGCATTTGAGCCGGGAGCATATACATAAACATCCGCCAGGGGAACTACTATCTGTGGTTCTTCTTCCTTGGGTGTGACGAGAATAGCTGAAATTCCGAGGCACAGGGATAAGATCAGCAGGATGATTGAGAGATGTGAGGAAATAGATTTTCTGACAATACGTGCGATAAAACCGCTCGGGGCAGATTCGTTTTCCGGCATTAAGTTATTCCTCCCAGCCTATTGTCTCATCTCCTGACAGTCCGGAGAGAACTTCGACCTTATCACCAAAAGTTTTGCCGGTTTTAATAAAACGTGTCTTCCAGGAATTATTTTCCTTTACTGTAACCAGTTCAAGCTGTCCTATATTACGAACGGCAATTTTTGGTATAACAACAACCTGGAGGTCTTTAACAGGGATGTGCAGTTTTCCGAACATGCCGGGATATATTCCGGATATACGCGGCAATAATGCCTTTACAAGAAAAGTTCGTGTTTGCGGATCAGCATAAGGGATAATCTCCTCAACCATTGCCGTCGCTGTTTCATTCAAAGTATTTATTGTTACTTTAAGAGATGTTCCGGGCTGAATCTTTCTGATCAGTCCTTCACGTACATATGCTTCAAGCCTGAGCGAGCCGGTAGTTTGCAGTATAATTAAAGGCTTCCCGGGCAGGGCTAAATCTCCTTGTTCAACAAGACGTTCTAAAACCTTACCGCTTTCAGGTGCTCTTATCTCTGTGTATCCAAGTGCTATTCCAGCCTCCTTTACGATTTCTTCCGCCTGTTTTATTCCGGATTCTGAAGCTGACAAAGCTTCTTTAGCTCTATTTAAAGTCGCCTTTGCCTGAAGGTATGCTGATTCGGCTTTTTCCATATCTTGAGGGGTAGCTGCCTGGGATTCAAAATAAATTTTTGTACGTTTATAATCAGATTCAGCTTCTGTAAATGCCGCCCCGGCGGCTATTATTGTCTGTTTTGCCTGTTTTTTCCCTGATATGGCTGTTTTTAAGGTTTGTTTTGCCTGATCAAGACGTGAAATCAACTGTCTGTTATCTAAAGATATTAAAACCTGACTTTTAAAAACCTTGTCGCCGGGTCTGACCTTGACATCAAGAACTTGTGCGGTAACCTGGGATTCAATACTCGCTTCTGTAACAGGGCGCACTGTTCCAACAGCTTCATAGCATTCTGTTATAGTCTGGACGGATGCCTGCCCAATTTTTTTCGGTGTTCCATAATTTTTTGATGCAGCCTGAAACTTGCCCGGCGCAATTTTTGTGCTTGAAATGAATCTAACAGCAAAGAAAACTAAAATTAAACTAACGGAACACAACAATATTATTATAATTTTTTTGTTTTTCATGGTGTGATTTTATCCACCTTCCCCCAGTAACCTACCGCTCTGCCAATATCCGCGAGTGCCTTTTCCCTGTCATAATAAGCTGCTGTGGTTCTGGTTTTTGCTCGATTAAACGCAAGCTCGGCTTCAAAGTATCGTGTTATGGTAGCAGCGCCGCCTTCATATTGTTTTCTGACAAGCTTAAAAGATTCTTCAGCCATGGCCACGCTTCTTTCCGCTACATCGAGCCTGGCCTTTGCTTCCGCCAGTTTCAGGTAGGCATTTTTAACATCAAGCTTTACAGATAGTCTGGTTTTGAGATCTGCTGCCAGCATTTCTTCAAGCCCGGCTTTTGCTTTTTCCTCTTCTGCTTTTGTGCTGAAACCCGTGAATATGTCCCAGTTAAAAATGACTGCCGCAGTCCAGTTGTCTCTTGAGTCATTGTAGGCCATTTCAGGATCATCAACATAGTATTTGCTTTGCAGATCAACTCTGGGCAGATATTCTGCACGAGATAGATCGAGAGCTATTCTGCTCTGTATAACCTGCTCCTTTATTTTATTTACTTCTGACCTGTTTTCAAGGGCATAGGCAACACCGGCAATGTATTCATTTGGTAAGGGGATTTCGCGGCTTTCTATTTTTTTAACTCTGATTTCAGCTTCAGGACTTACACCGAGAATACCGGCAAAAGCAGCTAAAGTCGTTTTTAGCCTGTTTTCACTTAGGAGCACATCTTCCCTGGCTTGAGCAAGACGGACCTCCAGGGATAATATGTCTGATTTTAGAACGCCTCCGGCTCTGAATCTCACATTCATTAGACGCAGTTGCGACTTAACGGTTGATACGGAGTCCCTGGTAATTTTAATGTATTCTTTTGCGGCAAGAGCGTTATAGTATGTATGTATTACTGAGGCAACAAGGGAGTTTTCTACGCTTTGTCCGTCTATCTGAGAAATAGAGAAATCGGTTTCAGCGATTTTTTTATTTAAAATATCTCGTCCGCCATTAAATATATTTATTCCTGCTTTAATTCCGGTCTCATAATTTTCATACCAGCCGGGAGAGTTAAAATCTGTATTTGCAGGCAGCAGTCTCTGGTCAATCTTTTTGAAAAGATATCCTGATGGTGCATCCCCCTGAGAATATTGCGTATAAAATCCAAGAAAGGGGAAAAAGTCAGCATTTGCCTTTTTGATCATAGCTTCTGCCTGTTTTATGCGGGCAACGGCAATCTTGTTATCAGGATTATTTGCAAGAGCAATTTGAATTGCATCGTTCAAAGAGACAGGTTCTTGTAAAGCACAGGTATATTGTCCGGTTTTTGAAACTTTTGTTGAAAACGCATCATCGCATATTACTTTTGCATATTCCTGCCTGATGCTTTCGTAAGTGTATTTGTCATGAGAAAAACAACCGCAGGTTATAAGAAGGAAAGATAAGATAATGACGATTTGAATTTTATTTGCTTTTGATACCATATGGATTGTCGGTACATAGCGCATGTCATGAATTACTGGTGGTTAAAAAGGACGAGCAAATTATAAATTTCTATTGGCTTCTGATGTAACTTTTCAAAAACTTGGGGTATTTGTTGCCCTCCGTTGTTCCGGCAACACAGTTGCCGTTGTTGTAAGTATGGTTATCTATGCTCGTTCATATGCTTTTAGGAAATCACCCCGGCTTATATTTGTTTGTGTGCAAATAGTTCGCAATGTGGAACTTTTCAGCTTGGGATGATTTGGCATAGTCAATGGAGTTTTTGTTCCATCTGAGTTTTCTCTGACCATCGCAATATGTTCACGTTCTCTCACAAGTTCAAAGCCAAGTCGTTTTAATGCCTTAATCACTCTTGATTTCGGAGCATCAACAGGGAATTTAGACATTGACTGATACTCCAGCCTCAGCCACAAATGCTTCTAAAATTGGTTCATCCACTTCAAAAGCTTCGTCTCCAAATGTTTCAATATGAAACTGGATTGCAGATTTTACACTTGTTAAGGCTTCTTCGTACGTATCACCTTCACTTACTACCACGCCTTTCAAGCCAAGTGGATATGCAACATAACCAGCAGAATGTTTTTCTACAATAATTTTAAATTGTTTGTTCATATTAAATCTCCATTAATTCTATTTCCGGATAGTAGAGTAGAACCTCAGTGCAATTGATCTTAAACAATAATCAACTTTTCCTTTTTCAAGTTTCAAGCCGTGAACGGCTACCAAAATCTTTTATCAGGCTAACAACTCTGTTTTCGATTTCATCCCTGATATTACGCATAAAATCAATTGGTTTTCCTGCCGGATCAGGCAGATTCCAGTCCTCTATTTTAACCCCGGGCATAAAAGCACATTCCTCACCACAACCCATAGTAATAATAATATCCGGCTTAACTTCAGCAACTGCCTTTTCAATTGATTTAGGATTGCGAAAAGCCATATCCAGCCCCTTTTCGCTCATCGCTTCGACCATTAATGGATTGATTATACCGGCAGGACTGCTTCCTCCGCTTATAACTTCAAATTTATCGCCCGCAAGGTGCTGGGCGAAAGCCCCGGCTATCTGACTGCGGCATGCATTTTCCCGGCAGGCAAATAGAATTTTTTTTCTTCCGAGAAACGGTTTTATAAGATGGCTTGCTTTTTCTTTTACATCATTTAGGACAGAAGGATGTTTTTGCAGATCTCCTGGATTCTCAATCTGTCTGTATGTCAGGCTTCCTTCCAGGCTTGCACCAACTGCGTCTAAGAAATATTTTATCGTAAGAGTAAGGCCTTCAAACAGATTTTTACCTCTGGTAGCCCCTAGTGCGAGAAGAAATCCGCGCCTATATTTTTGTCCTGGATCATTAAGCTTTAATTTATATCTTCTTGCCCAAAGCGCCTGGCTTCTGTCTATGAGCGCTTTCAGTTGTGCAGGAGCGCTATAGAAAAAGATAGGGGTGGCGGCTACTATAATGTCGGCCTGGCGCAACAGCGGATAAATCTCAGAATTCATGTCATCATCAATTGGACAAAATCCTTTGTTTTCACAGACGGAATATTCTTTACAAGGGATAATATTTTTCTTATCCGCCTCAATAACTTTTATCTGCGCCCCTGATTTTTCTAATTCATTCATGAAAGCTGAAAGCAGATAACTCGTATTGCCGTTTTTTCGAGGGCTTCCCTGTAATCCAAGCGCCAGCATGATGTTTAACCGATTCTCTTGTCAACACCTTCAGATTTGCAATCAGGCGTGTAACAGGTGGTGTCCAGAAATTCGCATTTCTTTTTGCATGATGGGCATTGTTCGGGCGGAGTTTCAGTTTCTAATGAATATCCGCAATTACTGCATTTCCAGCTTGGCATGGCGATTACCTCATCAGTAAACTTTTTTGTAATTTCAGGTGGAACTTTAATAAAACAGCTTTGGAGTTTCAGCAAGAGACAGGATAACAAATTTTATTTGCATATATATTGCTTTTCGCTTAATATTTTCAGCAAAAATATTCGTAAGACTTTAGCTTTTTGAAAATATATCCGCTTCAGGTATAATACATTCAAACCATGAAAAACTCACGCATAAGATATCGTAAAGAAAGAATCGGCCATAACTATAAAGAAATTTTAGTAATTGAGCAAACAGCCAGACAAAGAATGTTATTTTATAAAGGATTCTTTCTTAACGATATCTAATACACTCAGACAGTTTCCTGTTTTGAATGTATTATACCTGAAGCTCATATGCAATCGGTTTGTTTCATAAAAATAGAGTGTTATAAATTGTTACCACAATCAATATTAAAAATAAAGCGGTATTTAGTGCTTGGAGGCAGCTAAAATGAGGAAACCTGATTCAGCGAGAAGGATTAAATCGGAAATTAATGATAGGTGTCAGGCTGCCTCAAGTTTTTTTGTCGAGAATATAAAATTACTTGCAAAAAAAATGTTTGATGGCGCAAATGGCAGCCACGACTGGGATCATACCAAGCGGGTATGTACGTTAAGCAAGCATATTGGAGCAGCAGAAGGATCTGACATGGATGTATTGCTTATTGCAACCTATTTGCATGATATTGGAAGATATTTTCAGGATGAATCTGCCGGCGCGGTTTGCCATGCTGAAAAAGGCGCGCAGATGGCATGGCCTATTATAAAGGATCTTCCCCTTTCAGAAAGTCAGAAGGAAAATATTATCCATTGTATAAGATCTCATAGATTTCGTGGGAATCATGCGCCGAATACACCGGAAGCAAAGGTTTTATTCGATGCAGACAAGCTTGATGCGATTGGCGCTGTCGGCGTGGCAAGAGCATTTCTATTTGCCGGTGAAGTTGGTGCAAGGCTTCATAGCCCAGAGATCAGCGTAGAAGATTCCAGACCTTACTCAAAGGATGATACTGGTTACAGGGAATTTATGGTAAAACTTTCCAGGATTAAAGACAAAATACAGACAAAAGAAGGGCGGAAAATGGCAGAAGAGCGCCACGATTTCATGGAGCGTTTTTTTAAACGGTTTTTAGAGGAATACGAAGGGGATAGGTAGTTATTATGAGCATTAATGTTGTTGAAAGGATTGATGAGTATGTAAAGGTAAGACATTTGCTTGTAAGCGTATCAGACAAACAGGGGCTTGATAAGTTGATACCTCAACTTCTTGAGATCAATCCCGATGCAAAAATTTTTTCCACAGGCGGCACATTCGGCAGGATAAAAGAGATACTCGGGGAGAAAGCTTCGTCATGCCTGACCCAGGTTTCTGATTATACAGGCCAGCCTGAAACCCAGGGAGGGCTTGTTAAAACACTGGATTTCAAGATATATCTGGGACTGCTTACCGAGACTTATAATGATGCCCACAAGGAGGACTTAAACAGGACCGGTTCTGTGCCTATTGATATGGTTATTTGCAATCTGTATCCTTTTAAAGAGACTATTGCAAAACAAGGAGTAACGGTTGAGCAGGCCAGGGGTAATATTGATATAGGCGGTCCTTGTATGATAAGGGCATCAGCGAAGAATTTTTTGCGGGTCGCATCTGTTGTTGATCCATTGGATTATGAAAAAATCATTTCTGAAATGAAAGCAAATGACGGTAAGACCTCTCTTGAACTTCGTTTTAATCTGGCGCAAAAGGCTTTTGCGCACACGGCAGTTTATGACCGCACTATTGCAGATTTTTTTGGTTCTAAATCATCTAACGATGTAACAAGCTGTTATTAGGAGTTAGGTAACAATTCAGCCTTTTGAAAAAGAATTTGACAGGATAACAGGATAAACAAGATTTTATTTAAAGTGCACAAACAAAGCCAACTCTCATTGTAGCTATCCAGTAAATCATAAAATATAATCACAATATGAAGAAGGTGTGTATCAAGGGATAAGGATTTAGATTTGGATTAACAGGAAAAGTTTTGACAATTTAAATTCCGAATATTCTACTCAAAAAAATTATAATCTTAGTGCCTTTGTGGCTGAACTATTACAAATTAAGGAGATAAAATATGGCTGAAGATCTGAAAAAAATGTACAAGACAATCATGGATGACCATTTTACGCCGAATATGGAAATCAGCTTTGCGGACAAGGATAAAAGGCAGACTCTTTTTTATGAAAAAGTTACCTGGACTATAGATAATGTAGAAAAAGGCTTAAGATACGGCGAAAATCCAGGACAGGAAGCTGCTCTTTACAAACTTGTTAATGGAAACCTGATTCTTGGAGAAACAGAAATCATACAGCCGGGCCGGTATCTGGCATCAGACATTGAACTTTTGCAGTCAGGCAAGCATCCCGGCAAGACAAATTTAACTGATGCCGACAATTCCCTTAATATCCTGAGATATTTTAAAGACAAACCCACTGTTGTAATTGTAAAGCACAACAATCCATGCGGGGTAGCCCAGTCTGATACACTTGAGGATGCCTATATTAAGGCGAACATGGCAGACAGAATCGCTGCCTTCGGAGGTTGTATCACTGTAAACAGAGCTGTTGATAAAGCAACGGCAGAAACAATTAACAGACAGTATGCCGAAGTTGTAGTTGCCCCTGATTTTGAAGAAGGGGTTATGGATATTTTTGCAAAGAAAAAAAATCTCAGAGTTATAAGGATAGGCAATATAGACAGATTGACGGATTTTGTCGGGCAGAGATTTGTAGAATTCAAAAGCCTGATTGATGGAGGTATTGTCGCCCAATGGTCTTTTGTACCCGCTGCCCGGTCGAAAGATGATCTTAATACAGCCGAGTGTGAATATAAGGGGAAGCAGTACAGTATTAATCGGGAGCCAACTGAGAAAGAATATAATGATATGCTGTTTGGATGGCTGGTGGAGTCAGGAGTTACATCGAACTCTGTTATTTATGTAAAAGACCTGGTTACAGTTGGTATTGGCACAGGCGAACAGGACAGGGTAGGTGTTGCCGAGATAGCACGGGATAAAGCATATCGAAAGCTTGCTGACCGTTATTGCTTTGAGATGTATCAAATTCCTTATAATGAATTAAAAGATGAAGATAAAAAGGAAGAGATTGATAACAGAGTTGCAAGTGAAAAGGGCGGACTGATCGGTTCCGCAATGGTTAGTGATGCATTTTTCCCATTCAGGGATGGTGTTGATGTGGGGCTAAGTGAAGGCGTTTCTGCCGTGATTCAGCCCGGCGGGTCAAACAATGATTATCAGTCAATCGAGGCCTGCAACAAGGCAGATGCCACAATGGTTTATACAGGGCAGAGAAGTTTCAAGCATTAACCCGTATTTCTCATGACATCGCTTGCATGATCTAACAGTTTTTTTGCTTTTTCATGAAAAATAGGGTAGCCGTTCACGGCTTGAAATTGGAAATTAGAAATTGGGAAGAACAGTACAAAAGCATGAAGGCCAAATTTCTAATTTCAACGTTCAGTGAACGCTCACAAAATAAGGTCATATTCATATACGATGGAAATCAAGAAATGATATTTGGATAGCTAATATCGTTGATTTATTTCTTAACATTTAAATTGTTCGGGCATTTTATTAATTCTTTAAAACTGTTTGAATTATTTTTTTTATAAGATTTTTTCTGTCAAATAAATACTTATACGAATCAATTTTTTATAATTATATTTATAATAACGAGAATTTAAATATATAATAATTGTTACTCTAAAAAATAGTGAATGTTCACAGACTAATTGTTATGCAATCAATTGAAAGAGGGTAATTAAATTGGTGAAACGGCCTCAAAATGAAATTTTACGATATCAAAAAGGACGGCAATCGCAGGAAACTGTGCGGCGTCATTTTGAAGACTGGAGATCTGAACAAGATCCGCCAATACCTATGCGTTGTGATAACTCTTCATGTTTATACTATTCTGAACCACTAATATGGAATGGCCTTGAATTGAAACTGATATTGGATCACAAAAATGGAGTTTGCGGAGATAATCGCCCTAAGAACCTACAATTTCTTTGTCCAAATTGTAATTCACAACAAAGTACTCATGGTGGGGGTAACAAGGGTAAGGTTATTCAAAGCGAAGGAGGTTTTGCGCATGTTAGAAGCAATGGTAAAAAGGACTATACACTACCTGCAGAATCTGGAACGTACAATTATTCTGGCAGTGACATTAAATTAACACACAAGAAAAATGCATAACCTGTCAGTTCAGGTGACAGCCAGGGTCTGCGCCGTTTTCACAGGTCGTTGTATAATTGAAATGTATAACTTTTAACAAATGCAGTGGTAACCCTGGCTGCACCTGACTTCGGCGTTCGGCCAAAACCATCAACAGCGAAGAGAGGTCTAAATGGACGTTGTGTTGACATCATTCGGAATGGGGATGAAGGAACGTGGGCATGGGTCGTTCTTCCACAGAATGCCCCCGCTCTATCTCGGGGAACGAGATGGCCGTTTCCGCTTTCATATTGACTACGCCAGTCTATTCATGTTCGATAGAGTGATTGTTGATGAGCGCAGCTATGAAAGAGCACTCGCTGCTGACATTGGAGCCGATGAAACACGTTGGATGTCGCCAAACATGCTCGAGGCCGTGAAGCAAGGTGCAGCCGAGTACGCTGAGGTTCTGACTAAGCTACAGGCGTCAGGGAGGCTGCTAACCAAAGACTTCGATGGGATCGTAGCGAAATCAGGAGACCTTTTGGGCAAGGTAACTGCGGCGGACATGAAAGACATGTTACGCTGGCGCAGACCACTTGAGTCTGCGGTGCTGGAGTGGTCATCTGTCAACCAACGGCTGCGTGGGGAGCTTATATATGATTGGCGAGACCCTCCTCCGCTTGAGATTGATAAAGAGGAGTATGACGCCTTATGCATGCTAGCCCACAGCCTCAGCGCCATAGGAATTTCTGCGTACCACATTGTCGAAGTGTTGAAGCGCTGGAAGAAGAAGCAATCTCCTAGGATGCGTGAAATGTGCCGCGAGCTATTGCGGGACTACTTGTCCTACACTAACAGCAATCTGATCATTTCGTTCGACTGTCAGGCACCATTCATTGACTGGATGGACATGCGGCACTTCTACGAGGAAAAGTTTCACGCGGCCAAGCAAAGCATGGCAACAACTTATCAGAGCCAGGAGGTCGTGACGGGATCAAGAAGGCTCTTCGACTTCCTGTTCCCGTATTTCATGCCCAAGAGCCCAACGGAGCTTCTCCGAGGAGTGAACGATAGTCGAACCGACAAACTTCGGGGGTTTGTCAAGGACGCAGTGAATCAAGGAGTGGAGTTTGACTCCCGAGAGTGCATCGACATCCTTAAAGACATACTCAGTCTTGAGCAAAAGGCCATTCTCCAGAGGAAAATCTCTGGATGGGTGACTCTTCCATTGGGCTTCATTCCCATCATTGGCACGCCGATCCAGAAAGGCGTCGAGGAGCTTGTCAATTCTCTTTGGTCAAACAGATCAACTGACGAATACAGCTGGTTCTACCTGATCAATGAGTTGGATGTCTCAACGGTTACCAGGGCGGACAGGTCTCGTAGAAGAGCCGAACAATCGGATGCTACGGTCGGCTAATCGCCGCCGCAGATCCAGTAACCCCGCAGTAAGATGCAAAGTTAGGCGCAATTACGCATGAAATGGGGTCAAGTCTACGGTTGACCCTTGCTCAAAATTAATAAGGGTCAAAAGTAGACTTGACCCCTCTTGACCCCAATAAGGGTCAAAAGTAGACTTGACCCCTCTGACCCCATGTTTCGCTCTCCTTTTTGCTTTTTTCGGATTTACAGATATATTATTTGTTAAAATCTGTAAATACAATTAATTAAGCATGTTAGAATCTAACTGCGCGAAACATACATTAGCCCTCCAGAAATGAGAAGAATATGGAAATAAAATATAGTGATATTGAAAATGCATTTATGTTTGCCGGTTCTGGGCAGCCATACGAATGTTCAGCTTTTATTTCACAGGAAACAGGGGAAACATATTATCAATCTGATTATGGGGATTTTGATGAATTACCAGAAGATATTGATGACCCAAAACATATTGCTATTCCCCATAAAACTGAGTTAGACATAGGTAAAAGTCTCGTGTTAAACTTTGCCTATGAGTATCTCGGAGACAAAGCTGAAGATGTCGAAATAATATTTAGAAGTAAAGGTGCATATTCAAGATTTAAAGAGTTGCTTGATCGTCTTGGGAAAATAGACCTATGGTATAGTTACGAAAATAATGCTCAACAAAAAGCAATAATCGAATGGTGTGAAGATAATAATATTACCGTTAGCAATATTCCTGAGTACAAATCATTGGCCCTTAATTCCCAAGGTTCATTGGAAGAAAATATTAAACAACAATATCTCAAAAACACCGATATAATTAACTGGCAACATCCAAAGATAAAAGCGTGTTCGAGAGAAATATTGGAAGGTAGTAATTCAAAACTTGAGTATACCCTAAAAGCCTTTGAATATGTCAGAGACAAAATTAAACATAGTTGGGACTTCCAAGAAAACTCTGTTACTTGTACAGCATCAGATGTTCTTGAACTTAAAACAGGATATTGTTATGCCAAAAGTCATCTTCTTGCGGCCTTATTAAGAGCACAAGAAATACCAGTTGGTTTCTGTTACCAAAGATTAAGTCTCAATGACAATGGTGCTCCTTATTGTCTGCATGGTCTCAATGCTGTTTACCTCCAAGAATTTGGGTGGTATAGAATAGATGCAAGAGGAAACAAAAAAGGAGTAAATGCTCAGTTCTCACCACCGAGAGAATGCTTGGCTTTTACGCCAGTTGACAACTTGGAAAAAGATTTACCAGAAATCTGGAATGATCCTCTGCCAATTATTGTAGAGACATTACAAAAACACAAAGACATAAAACAACTACATGAAAATTTGCCAGATATTCAGGTGGTTATATGAAAAAAATAGGGCTAACAA
>JAJSZW010000021.1:0-35167 GCA_030262895.1 Deltaproteobacteria bacterium
AAAAAGAAGGCACGCAAAAGACTGTTAAAGATTCAAAACAGATGAATAGGTTAAGAACAAAAACACTATTGTTCTCATTGATAATACTGGTTTTTCATCCAGTCTTTACATATGCATGGGAGTGTGAGGCAACACTTGATGGGCCAAATGTAATAAAAGAAGGCCAGACAATTACCTTAAGCGCTTCAGGTACTCCTGCCGGGGGTTCCTATTCCTGGTCCAATACGCCCAACCTAGTGCCAAATGGTTCAACAGCACAGCTAACAGGTTATAAGCCATTATCTTCAGAATATATTTATGTTACAATAACATATACAAGCCCTAAAGGTAAAAAATGTCATGCAAGGAAGGCTATATGGGTCTGTATATGTTACGTAAAGATAAACGGCCCCGAGGAGTTTAAGATAGGTGATCCGCCCATTATCTTGACCGCCGAAGGAGATCCATCCGGAGGGACTTATGAATGGTCCAATACACCGGGGCTGGTAGCAAATGGTTCAACAGCCGAATTCACAGGCCGGGAGCCAGGTGATGTAACTATTAAGGTTGCCTATAATCCCCCGGGTGATGGGGAGCCGTGTTATGGTACGCATACTATTACAGTATTAAAAGAGTGTTCAGTTTCCATATCAGGGCCATCAGTGGTCGGTGTAGGAAACCACATTACTCTCACTGCATCCGGCAGCCCGGAAGGTGGGGCATATTTCTGGGAGAAACAGCCGGGCCTTCTTCCTGGCACCTCTTCAGCTAGTTTTACAGGCCAGGAACCCGGGGATGTAGCTATTGTAGTTTTTTACAAGCCCCCGGACGGTGGGGAACCATGTCCTGCCACACATAATGTAACCGTCTTTGGTGTAGAATCGATTACCGAACCATCTTGTGTTAATTCTGGAACGACATTAACCAGTGGGGATTTCAGCATTGTTACCAACCCATCCGGCTTTGAGGATCATGTGATAGTAAGTCCACTGTCATTTAGCACATTATCTCAATCTGCCGAGGTAACGGTAACCGCCGCTAGTGGGACAGGAGCAGGGTCGGATGAGGCAACAACAACGATTACAGTTGTAAATAGTAACGTAAAAAGTGGCAAAGCTATTTCCTTTGAGATTCCCAATTATGTAAAAAAACCGTTGGAAGTAATAGGACTTGCAGACAAAATAGATGTTTTGGTAAAAGACGATTTTAAGGATTTTAAAGAGTGTTGTGTATTTGGTGTGGCACAATCAAAATATGGGAGTTTTAGTGTCAGTTTGTCTGTTGATGCCGGTCCATTCACTATCGTAGGGGTTCCAATACCATCTAAGTTCAAGAAATGGGTTGCAGCAGATTTATTAAATGTTACTCTTTCCGGAGTTGGAAGTGTCGGGTTGACTGGAAGTTACAAGGCTTGTGAGGACAACACAACATGGAGTGGAGGAGGAGATCTCATTGCTGAACTAAAGTTGGGGGGCTTGGTTAATGCAGAAGTTCCCAAGGTCATTATACTCAAGGGAGAGATAGCAGGTTCGACTATCGTAACTGAAAAGCTCAGAACAGAATTAACAAACTTGAAGATTACAACTAATTGGGGCGGGCTAACGGCAAGCGGGAATGTGACAATCCTAATAAGAAAAAGGAAAATTCTAAATTTTGAAGTAAGCAGAACCTGTTTTGAGAAGGATAATCTTTCAACAGTAACGATTGCTCTTCCTTCTCTGGAATAAGAAAGGTGTATGAGAGGAATACCTAATATGAATACAATACAAACAACAGGCATTAAATATACCATCACTTCCATGTTGTGCTTAACTATTTTTTTTATAAATGGGATTAGCTATGCTGAGGAAAAGAAGTACCCCATGAAAGTGACGATTATAACCAGAGACCAAGCAAAATATGACACTCCTGAAAATACCCTTTCCGCTATACGTTCTGCTTTGGTAAATGAAGACCTCGAATGGTCAGATGAAACATTAACTCAAGAATCACTGGAAGAACAGAGGAGACTTCTTGAAAAGGCCGGCATTGATCCCAGAGTTGACTTTAATTTGGAAAAAGATGTAAAGGATACTTTCATAATTGACAAGATAGAATACAAGGATGCTGTTGTGTTAATAGTTGAGGATCAAGATAAAGACGGTAGTATTATTAGGATGCCCTTTACATTTGTGAAGGAAAATGGAAAGTGGAAGATGACCAATAAATTTGCCGGTGACGAAGAACTGCACGAGTATCTGGATTATATCAAGCCTGAAGAAATCATATCATCCGCCATAAAAATCCACCCGGACAGATGGAGCCTCAACTGGTACAACTGGATAAAAGAACATATGGAGGAAAAAGAGTGGATCAGGCATTTTGCCGAGAGGGTTTCTATCCTCTGCATGATAACCAACCTCAAGGACAATCAAGGGAAACCTTATAGCGTAAAAGAAATAGTCCCTGAAACAATCCTATTCAATTACCTGCTGCCTCCCCAGCCCTGGAGGTTTAACAGGGAGGAAAAGATAGCTTTAATTGTAAAATCAAAAGAAAATCGATACCTCAAAGAAAAGAAAGGCTTTAAAGAGTGGCATGACAGAAGCAAGTTATTAAAGAAATATAAAAGTCCTGTGATGCTGGTTAAATTCAACAAGTTTAAGGCCATGGAAACCCTTCCTGAGATGAGCCCCGGAAAGGAATATGAGCTAACTCTTTCAGGTGAGCTAAAAAACGGAAAGCGATTCAAAGGAACAACCAAGATCATAATAACCGGGTGGAATGCGAAACACAGGTGGAAATGGAATCACCCGGATTGGCTGAACTCAGAAAAAGATTTAGATAACTGGTGGAATAAAGAAAATGACTTTGAAGATTGGTGGAAAAAAACAATAAAAAAAAGATGACTGTCAAGTTAAAAAATTTCGAGCTGTGCGGTTAGTACACAAATGATAGGACATAGGTTACCCAAGTCCTTCCGAATGTTCTAATTCTCATCAACAGATTCCTGTAGGGGCGGGTTTATCCCGCCTAAAGCGAATTTGGAAGGCGGCGTAAAGCCGCCACTACGACAAATCCTTCATAGCAATCAACTTATTGACAAAACACAGTAAATGCTACCCGCACAGGTCGAAAATTTTTGAACCTTTTCCCGATATTGCTTATGTTTATTAGAGCCTTTAAAATATGATAAAATTACTTGTGTGGATAACCAGTCCGGGCATTTCTTAGCATAGGCATAGATTGGATAGCTGCTCCATTTATAGTCTATCAAACGGTTTACAATGCCGGCTCTTAATGGATTTCGATGGATATAACAGGATAACTGCGTAAGATATGCATCATTTTGAATCAGGATGCTTTTATACCGCCCCTGGAACAAATGACCACCCAAACCATTGCATTGCCTTTTTTAAATTTGCACGATTGGTTTTTACCAGGAGATGATAATTATTGGACATTAAAACATAGGCAAAGATATCCACTTTAAAACGCTCCGACATTTCCGAGATCGTTTCTAAAAACAAATTTCGATCAGCGTCATTTAAATAAATATGCTGTCCGTCATTTCCCGGGACATTAAGTGATATAATGCGCCTTTATATTCAATTCGCCATGCTCTACCCATACTGATTTTCTTAAATGATAGTGGCTTAATTGTCAAGCATTAATTCACAATTCAAGCTTTGACACCGATTCCACTACCGATTCTACTAACTATTAAAGTAGAATGTGCTACATTTTAGAATAGTAGGCACAACAATATTGTGTATAAAAGTATTCTAAGTTTTTGCACAATAACCTCCTTTAACTACTTTTTCTTTTTTCTGCGCTTTGCTCCTGCCATCCCTATTAGACCAGTGCCAAAGAGAAACGTAGTAGTTGGTTCTGGGACCGGTTTAGCAAAGACTTGTACCTCGGCCATCCATATGCAGATAATCTTGAGAGTCTAATTGAACTCTAACAAATTGGCCAATAACATCAGGAAGTGAAAATACTAAAGGATTATCTTGAGATATAATAATACTGCTACTCCAGGCTACGTCTCTATCGTTCTCCAACACTGATAACGTAAAAGGGAAAAGCCGATCTGCACAATCACTGTCGGTACGATTCCATATATCTATCTCATCTATGTAATACTCCTGTCCCAAATTAACTTCCCACCAAGCATAAGGGGCTACATCGTTTTGGGTATGATTAACGGACCCATTAAAATGGTTACCATCAATTGCCAAATCTGCAGGAGTCGAGTAACTGTAAGTCGAACTTTGAGACGCTGTTCATAAAAGAGCCACGTTAGGATTTATTGATAATGCCTCAGATACCCCGCTCATGGTAAACACAAGTATCACGATTGCCAATCCTATCAGAAATTGTTTTTCATATTTTCCTCCATAATTTAAGATAACTTGCCACAGTCGAAACACCCAGAGACACTGAAATCACAAATAAAAGCTCTGATAACTTTTTCATAATTCGTTTCATTCTACCGCTATCCTCTGAGTAAGTTCCGATAACTATATATAAAACCTACGAGTAAATTTTTATTTTTAAAATGGGCAACTTTTACCTATAATTGCTAATATAAACAAGTTTTGTATAGCTAAAGCAAAAAACAAGCCATATGAAATTATTATAGAAATTATGCCTTAAATATGGTCTTGTAAAAAGTCGGAAACTCGATTTCCTATCACAATATATTGATTAGCAAATAGATAAAGCAGCTATATATTGTGGTCAAAATAAAATGTTGGGAGTTTTTACGAGTTTATCAAATATTAAATGGCTACATTAATTATATGGCTAAGATAGCCTTGCTAATTCATAGAAAACTATATGAAATTGTGTAATAAATTGCTTATAATCTATTACATAGTTTCAGGATAGTACAAAGGATAGGAAAATCAGAAAGACAATGAAGGCAAAAGAGGGAACTATAATTCATGATAACTTGCCATTATCTATGACCGCCCACCAGGCGATTTTGTCTCAGATTTATAAATGATATCACAACATTTGTCAAATTTTGGGGACAACTCATGGAAAATCGACATGCATGAACCTAAGTTGAAGGCTATTGTCAGGTGAAGTGACTGGGAAAGTGGTGAGCAGCACGCTTAAGCAGGTCAGAGCGCTACGGATAATCCGCATTATTGCTCAGGGCAAGATTTGACGCTTCGGAACGAAGACCTGGAACCGATACTTAATCTTCAAGCTGTACCGCTCACCAGTAAAAATTTTACAAAAACAGTTTGATCTTGTCAAGAGTGCAAACATCAGGATCTGCAATTTACTATAGACTTTCAGATAATTAAGGAACGGGGACGAAATAACTTTCCCAACTATGCATCACAGCTTCAGGCCACCTTTGCCCAATCTCAAATCACAAAAATATCAAAATAGCCCGCTATTCCATCAACTTTTGTGATTTGAGATCGAACAAATTTGACCCAAATCTATGCGCCTACTTGGGGAAGTTATTTCATCCCCGTTCCTTTAATTTCACAAGGCCAGAAGGAGGAAGGCGTATTAGTTGTACGTCGACGACTGATAACACAGTGAAATTATTTATCTGAAAGTCTATATGTTGACAGCCTGTCTGCCAGCATTGAAAGACGCTGACGGGGCCTGTCGTTTTTCAGGGCGATGTCCAGCGCTTTTTTCATGCCGATCAAGATCACCAGCTTTTCTCCTCTTGTAATAGCAGTGTATAAAAGGTTCCTCTGGAGCAGAGCATAATGCTGTGTCATTAGAGGTATAATTACAGCGGGATATTCCGAACCCTGTGACTTGTGTACCGATATGGCATAGGCAAGAGATAATTCACCCGTTTCCGTAAAATCATAACTTACCGCCCTTCCATAAAAGTCAACTGAAAGTTCCTCTTTTTTACCGTCAATGGATATTATAGTACCTATATCTCCATTAAAGACTTCTTTTTGATAGTTGTTTTTCAGGTGCATTACCTTATCGCCGGGTTTAAAAGAATTATTTACAGCATTAATCGTGACAGGGTTTGGGTTTAATACCTTTTGCAGCACTTGATTGAGATTAATTGTGCCTACCACGCCCTTGTGCATTGGGGTCAGAACCTGAACCTCCTTGATCGGATCAAAGCCAAAGCGTTCAGGGATGGCTCTTGTACACAGTTCAGCAATTGTGGAGACAACTTTTTCAGGATTGTTCTGTTCTATGAAGTAAAATTCAGAAAGGTCGGCTGGTTCATTTATATGTTTGAGTAAAGGGAATTCACCTTTCAGCACCCTGTGGGCATTGAGAACAATAGAGCTTTCCCTGGCCTGCCTGAAGATTTTCTTAAGATAGAAAACCGGTATAATGTCTGATTTGATCATGTCGTCAAGTACATTGCCCGGGCCGACGGATGGTAGTTGAAAAATATCTCCAACCATTATGAGCATTGAAGTCATGGGAATTGCATTCAGCAGATGAAACATCAAATATGTATCCACCATTGAGGCCTCATCAATGATTACTGCGTCTGCATCAAGAGGATTGTCCCGGTTTTTGTCGAAAAGATTATCTTTAAAATTATATCCCAGCAGCCTGTGAATGGTCTTTGCATTTCTGTGTGTTAATTCCGCCAGTCGCCTTGCCGCGCGTCCTGTAGGGGCAGCCAGGCTGATTTGTTTTCCAAGAGCTTTAAATACGGCATTAATCGATCTGATCAGGGTTGTTTTTCCGGTTCCAGGGCCTCCTGTAATGATTACCGCCCGATGAGAAAATATTTTTTCAAGAACATTAAGCTGTTCCTGTGAAAGCTTTATGGCCAGTTTTTTCAGAACTTCATTTGATATTTGTTCCGTGTCTATTCCTTGAGGTACAACAGGAACTGACAAAAGGGCTTTAAGCCTGTTTGCAAGGCCTGCTTCCGCCTGGTGAAGGGCTTTCAAATAAACGGCTTTTTTATCCCTTTTTTTATCCGGGACTTCTACTTTGTTTTCAATAATCAGCTCTCCGGAAGCTGAAAGATCTTCTATTGCTTGTTCGGCTGCTTCAGATTCTATTTGAAAAAGATTTTTGCAGCGTGCAGTCAGTTGATCCAGATAAGCGAAAACATGGCCATCATTTGCAGATTGCTGTATAAGATGGATAATGCATGCTCTGGCCCTTTCCGGTTCATTCTCTAATTTTCCAAGCTTAAGCGCTATTGCATCTGCCATATAAAAACCGATACCTGGGATGTCGTTTGCCAGGCAATAGGGATTGCTTTGTATTATGTTCAGAGCATCCAGGCCGTATTCCTTTAGCAGTATAGCGGAATATGAGGTTTTTACTCCAGCTTCTTGAAGGAACTGCATTAGACTTCTTATTGCATGGTGATCTTTCCATGCATTGCTGATAGAGGCTGCTTTTGTTTTTCCTATTCCTTCTACTTCAAGCAGTTTTTCCGGGCAGTTCTCTATTACATTCAGGGTGTCGGCTCCGAAGCGCTTCACCAATCTGCCTGCCATCATTGGGCCTATTCCCTTGATAATACCTGATTTAAGGTAATTTCTTATTCCTTCAACAGATGCCGGCAAAGTTACATCATAGGATTTGATTCTGAACTGCTGTCCGTATTTGGTATGGGTTTCCCACTCTCCCATTATTTTCAGCGCTTCGCCAAGACTTACTCCTCCCATGAAACCTACAATTGTAACAAGATTCTCTGTGTTGCCGGGTTTTAATTTTGCAATAATATAAAGGGTTTCTTTGTTAAAATATGTAATTTGTTCGAGCTTGCCTTCAAGGACGGTTAAGGGAAGGGACGTATTCAATTTTCATTTTCCACTATCCATTTGGCTGCATCTAAAAGATCTTCAGCCACGTGGTCAGGAAAAATCTTTTTTTGTGCAAGGATTTTTTCAGCATCAACTCCGTTTCCTGTTTTTACCAGAATGTTGTGACCGCATCCTGCATTGCGGGCGCACATAATATCCTTTACGCTGTCGCCTACCATAACAGAATTTGCAAGATCAATATGGTATGTTTTTTTTGCTCTGTGAATCAATCCCGGCTCTGGTTTTCGGCAGTTGCATCTGTCTTCGGGGATATGAGGGCAGTAAAATATGTCTTTTATCTCTCCTCCGCCTGACTTAAACGCTGACTTCATCATGGAATGAATATATTCAAGGCCGTCTAATGATACCATGTTTCGGTTTATAACCGACTGGTTTGTAATTATGATAATGACAAAGCCGTTTAAGTTAAGAAGTTTTATCGCATCAATACTGCCTGGAAGGAACTTAAATTCCGCCCAGCTCTTTATGTAATCAGGAGAATTCCTGTTTATAACGCCGTCTCTGTCCAGAAAAACTACATTTTTCAGCAATTTTTTTAACTCCATTTACTTATTTGGGTAAGGGCTTTTATTCTGCAACAATAAATGCATCATTAAATCCGTTGTCATTAAGATATTTTTCATACTCTGTTGCCTGCTCAAGATTTGAGCATTTTCCAAGCCGTACTCTGTAGTAGATCGCATCACCGCCGTCATAGGTTGTTATGTGAGCGTTTCTGTATTTTTGAGCAAGTTTTTTCCTGAACCTTTCAGCATTTTGTTGGTCGCGAAATGCGCCGACTTGAAATGTAAAATTTCCTGCATAATAGTTTACAGGGACATAGGTCCGGTGTTTATCGGTTTTGGGTTCAGATTCCCCGGCAACACCCAGGGCTACGACTTTGACCCTTGCCGTACCTGGGCCAACCATACCAATTTTTTTTGCCGCACCATAGGAAAGATCAATTATTCTGCCGCGGACAAAGGGCCCGCGGTCATTGATTCTGACCTCGATTTTTTTATTGTTGTGCAGATTGTGCACCCTTACATCTGTCCCAATAGGCAGAGTTTTATGCGCGGCAGAGACGGCATACATATCATAAATTTCACCGTTTGCGGTTTTTCTGCCATGAAACTTCTTGCCATACCAGGATGCTTTTCCAACCTGCACGAAATCATTTGCATCATGCAGCGGCTGATACCACTTGCCCATTACTTTGTAAGGCCTGAATGTCGGGGAAGTTTTTGGTTCGACAGGAGGTGGTTTTACTGTGGCACATCCGTTGAATAAAAAAAGGAGCCCGGCAAAAACAGCAAGGAAAGTAACGGAAGATTTTAAGGCCATTTGGCTACTTTCCTAAAGCAATTTTCAGTACTTCCATCATTTCATCAACAAAGTAAAATTGAATTTCTTCTTTCACCTTTTCCGGTATATCTTCTTCTAAATCCTTCTTGTTCCACTTTGGCATGATGATGGTTTTTATCCCTGCATGATGGGCGGCAAGAACTTTTTCTTTTATCCCTCCAACCGGCAAGACTCGACCTCTCAAGGTAATTTCACCGGTCATGGCAAGATCTTTTTTTATTGTTTTATTGGTCAGAAGAGATACAAGGGCTGTAAGTATGGTGACACCGGCAGAAGGGCCGTCTTTAGGTATGCCTCCTGCCGGTATATGTATATGTATATCAATTTTATCAAAAAAATTTTCGGAAATTCCTATTTTAGAAGCATTTGCACGTATGAAACTCAAAGCTGCTGATGCTGATTCTTTCATGATATCCCCGAGCTGACCGGTTAAGGCAATGCCCCTTTTCCCTTTCATGGATGTAGCTTCGATAAAGAGTAATTCGCCGCCATTCATTGTCCATGCAAGCCCCATGGCTATACCCGGTTTCGATGGCCTTGCCCTGGCTTCAGAGGCAAAATGCACAGGACCGAGAAATTTGTAAACATCTTTTATATTGATTTTTACTGATTTTGCTTCTCCTGCAACAATTTGAGTTGCTACACCGCGGCAGATGGTTGCAATTTCACGTTCAAGATTTCTTAAACCCGCTTCTCTTGTGTAGCCTGTGATTATGTTTTTTATTGAAGCATTTGTGAAAGATATTTGAGATAAATTGAGACCATGTGCTTCGCGTTGACGAGGTATGAGAAAACGGTTTGCGATTTTAATTTTTTCATCCAGAGTGTAGCCCAGCAGATGCAGGACCTCCATTCTGTCTCGAAGAGCCGGAGGTATTGTGTCTAAGATATTTGCAGTAGTTATAAACATAACTTTTGACAGATCAAACGGCACATCAAGGTAATGATCTGAAAAAGAAAAGTTTTGCTCCGGATCAAGTACCTCCAGCAGTGCCGAAGATGGATCACCGCGAAAATCACTTCCGACCTTGTCTATTTCGTCCAGCATAAAGACAGGATTATTTGACTCAGCGCGTCTGATTCCCTGTATAATACGCCCTGGAAGAGCGCCGACATAGGTTCGCCTGTGTCCTCTGATTTCAGCCTCGTCCCTGACACCTCCAAGTGAGATTCTATGAAATTTGCGGCCTAAAGCCCGTGCTATTGAACGACCAAGAGATGTTTTTCCTGTACCGGGAGGACCTGCAAAACAAAGGATCGGACCTTTTGATTCAGGCTTGAGCTTTCGTACAGCCAGAAACTCTATAATACGTTTTTTTGGTTTTATTAATCCGTAATGGTCATCATCTAAAACTTTTCTGGCCTTTTTTATATCTAAATTGTCTTTTGTGCTTTTATTCCAGGGTAGAGATGTCATCCAATCAAGATATGTTGATGCAACAGTATATTCGGAAGAAGAAGGGTGCATTCGTGATAGACGGTCAAGTTCACGTTCAGCTTCTTTAAGTACTTCTTGGGGGAGATTTTTTTCTTTAATTTTAGCCTTGTATTCTTCAATTTCAATACTTGTTTTATCTTTTTCGCCAAGTTCTTCCTTGATCGCTTCCATTTGCTGCCGGAGATAATATTCTCTCTGCTTTTTATCCATATCGCCTTTGACCTGGGACTGTATCTTGTTCCCAAGTTTAAGGATTTCCAACTGGTAATTAACAAGACGTGTAACTTCTTCCAGTCGTTTTTTTATGTCCAGTATTTCTAAAACTTTTTGTTTTTCTTCTAATGTTGAATTTATGATCGAAGCAATCATGTCTGCGAGAATACCAGGCACCTGTATTGATTTCGCCATAGAAAGAATGTCGGGCGATAATCCCGGAGAGAACTCGACAACCTTGGTGAACAGGCCGATAAGGTTGGCCATAAGGGCATCAATCTCCTTGCTTTTTGTTTCTATATCCTGAAGATTTTCTACCCTGGCCTGCAGGTAAGGCTTTCCTTTTATAAAATCTTTTACTTTGAATCGGCCCAAGCCTTGTACAAGCAATTGTGCCCTATTATCTTCGTTTTTTGCCATTTTAAGGATAAGTGCGGTTGTGCCGAATTTATATAGATCATCAGGAGTGTATTTGCTTTTAACCTCTGAATTCTTGGATAGAATGAGCCCGATGGTTCTATCTTTGGACATTGCTTCATCTACCAGTTGAATAGATTCGCGCTGCATTATAACAATCGGCACAACCATTTTGGGGAATAAAGTAGCGTCAAATAGAGGAAGAATAGAAAGTATTTCCGGGAGTTCTCTACTTCCAAAGTCCAATGATGGTTGTTTATCTGTCATGGATACCTCCGGAGTCTGTTTCTTAAGACTTTAATTGGGAACCTGCTATTCCTCAGTGATCGGCACCTTGTGTATGTCAGCAGGCGGCAGTTTGGCAAGCCTGATCTGAAGAAAGCCGTTTAGATATGATGCCGTTACCTTATCAGTATCAATGGGTGCGGGAAGAAAAAGGATACGTTCGAATTTACCATACTGGATTTCCGCTAATCTGTATCTTGTGTTTTCTACGCGCGGCAATTCAATACGATGCCCATAAATTTTAACGGCCTTGCTGCTGATTTCTACCACCAGGTTCTCTTTATTGACTCCTGCAATTTCAGCTATAATAATTATTTCTCCAGGAATCTCATAAATATCCATTTGAGGCTTCCAGGTACATTCAGAAAGAGAAAAAACAGGATTCATAGATCTGAACATGTCCTCAATGGTTTTTTCGATTTTGGAACCTAATTCATCAAAATTATCGCCAAATCGTATTTTGATATAATCCATTATTGGCTCCCGCTTGTTACGGCTTATTAGATGTTTGTCCATCAACTTATACCTAAATTAAGCGATTTTTTACTCGATCTGCACTAATCTCTTGCGCATCAAGGACTTGCGAAAAGTCTCGACATATCCATTGGTATGCCTGCGCTTTTCGTAAACCTTGCTGCATCAAAATCTTGGCACATTTCTTTGCAAAAAATCGCTCAACTTAGGTATGTAAAAAAACTATCACGATAAAGTTAATTTGTAAAGAAAATATGTAACCGTTCACGGTTGTCAGTTCACAGTTAACGGTTGATCAAAACGTATCAGCCAGAGGCTGACAAATTCAGTCCTGCCAGCGGCAGGCAAGTGTGATAACTAAAGTTTATATTTCATGTGAGGTTACGGTGTTTTCTGACTTCATCGCTCTCTAACCGTGAACCGTGAACCGACAACTGTGAACGATTACGAAAATATATAGAGATAGAATGGATTGCCTTTTATATAGAAATGCCGTATTGCACAAATATGATTAAAGGCCCCAGGGATTCATTCAGATTCATAATCGGTTCTCAGTATTTTTTATATTTCGGCATTATGGGCATTTCTTTGCCCTATTTTAATTTATACTGTTATCATCTTGATTTTACCGGTTTTCAAATAGGACTCCTGTCTGCATTTAGAACGGTGATGATAGTTTTGTTCCCTTTGTTTTGGGGGGCTCTGGCAGACCGCTTTCAGATCAGGAGACCGATATATATTTTATGCAATTTTGTGAGTACCGGGATATGGGCATTTTATCTATATACCACTGATTTCTGGTTAATGCTGGTTATTACCATATTTTACGGAATTTTTTACGCTCCCATTATATCTTTTCTTGAAGCCTTTACTATGGATGTACTGGGCAAAGAGAAGAAAAGTTATGGGAAGCTCAGGGCATGGGGATCAATTTCCTTTATTGTTATTGTAATAGTCCTCGGCAGGATAATTGATATTTTTTCAATCGAGATTATTATTGCTGTAATTCTTGCCGGCTCCCTGCTTCAGGCATTTATTTCTGTTAGAATCCCTGATGTTGTCATTTCAAAGAAGGAGCCTTTTACTCCTAAGACAAAAGTTCTATTAAAGAGGCGTTTAACCGTCTTCCTGTTTTGCGCTTTTTTAATGCTTGTAAGCCATGGAACCTACTATGCTTTCTTTTCCATCCATTTAGACAGCCTTGGCTATGGCAAAACATTTATCGGAATTACCTGGGCTATGGCGTCGATGGCAGAGATACTTGTAATGATAAAGTCAGACAAAATATTCAAGCGTTTTTCCCTGGAAAATGTTCTGGTATTTTCATTTATGATAGCAACATTAAGATGGTTAATACTTTTCTTTGTAAAATCTCCGGCTTTAATCCTGATATCACAGCTTTTTCATGCCATCTCATATGGTGCATTTCATATAGCAAGTATATTGTATATTGATTTACTAACTCCTGATGAAGCCAAAACTCTGGGGCAGGCAGCAAATAATGCTGTAACTTACGGCCTTGGGATGACAATTGGATTTCTCTTTAACGGCTATTTATATGAAAGTGTGGGCTCGTTCAATTTGTTTATAATAAGCAGTCTTATTGCGCTTTCCGGGGGAATAATTTTTAAATTAGGGCTCGGTAAAAAAATAGCGGATTACACAGGATATTAAGGCCGTATCAAAACAAAGTACTGTTGGGTTTTTATTATGCATAATTTATGTATCATCTGGGCTATTCTAATATTTTTAATCGGCAGTCCGGTGTGGGCGGGTGCGGGCAACCAGCCGCTTGTGGATACGATTGCAAGGGTTAAACCCTGTATCGTCGGCGTGGGAACCGTTCAGAAAACTCGCCGTCCCCCTAATATCCTTAGAGGTACCGGTTTTGTGGTGGCCGACGGCCTTCATGTGATTACCAATGCCCACATTATTCCTGAAAAACCGGCAGAGGATCAACTCGAATATGTAGCCGTCTTTGCCGGTCAGGGGAAATCAGGCTCTATGCGCCCGGCCCGTACGGTTGCCGTTGATAAAGAACACGATTTGTGCCTGCTTAAAATTAACGGGCCTCCGCTGCCGGCAATGGACTTTGGCGATGACCAAAAGGTGCGGGAAGGCCAATTGTACGCTTTTACCGGTTATCCTTTGGGCGCGATCCTGGGGCTCTACGCATCAACCAGTCAAGGAATTATCTCTGCTATTACTCCGATTGTCATCCCCGTGCATCGTGGCAGTCAGATTAACTATGAAATAGTTCAGCGTTTGCAACAACCCTATGAGGTTTTTCAACTCGATGCAACCGCTTATCCAGGCAACAGCGGCAGCCCGTTATATGATGTTGAAACCGGTCGGGTTATCGGCATTATCAATATGGTATTTGTTAAGGGAACCAAAGAACATGCCATTTCCGATCCCAGCGGAATTACCTATGCAATTCCTGCTCATTATGCCCAAAAGCTTATAAAGGATGCCGGTTTAAAAACAAGGAATCCACGATAATGGTTGGAATCGACTCTTCCTTTTAACGCTTTCTTAGGGGGGTGTCACATCTTGGCGGGCTAAAATTCCTTGTAAATTCTTGCCAAAGGATGACCGGGAGCTTTTATCTCAAGATCCAAAAAATAACCATAGGGTGTTTGAACAATAGAATAGCCCGCTTTTTCCAGCCGTTCCCGTGTCCGGTCTAATAATTCCTGCGCCTTTATTGCTTCAGCCTTTTCTTCTCCCAGATGCGTGAAAGAATGAAGAACGATATTTTCTGTTTCCCATTTACGGGCCAGCCACTTTGAGTTTTTTACCAGCTTTGTCTCAGCAGAGCTGCCGTTTTCAACATCCCTGGGTTCTATGTGAATAAAAGCCACCACAGTATTATCGTTTTCAGCAGGCTTGGCATCCGGAGCATTTTCAAGGGTTTTTATGGCCGGAGTCCAGTTAAAATTATTGCAAAACCAGAATAATACACGCATAAATAAAAAATCCTTTTAATATGTTTGCTGTTATTAATATAAAATCACAAAAAAATTATTTCAACTTCTTTCTTTTTTTAATTTGTGGCATGAATTTTTAGGAGTAAGGGTGAAGAATGAAAGATTCCTTTCAAATTTTTCCGGTAGGCATTCTTATAAAACAAAATGAAAATTCAGTTATAAAAATTTATGATAAATATATTGATGTGCTTTTAGGCCTGGATCAATTTTCACATATACAGGTGTTTTATTGGTTTCATAAAAATGACACCCCTTCTGAAAGAAATATCCTTCGTGTACATCCCAGAGGGAAAGAATCAAATCCTATAACCGGTGTGTTTGCTACCCATTCTTCTGTTAGGCCCAATCTTGTTGCTTTTTCGACATGCAAAATTTTATCGATTGAAGAAAATTTTATTAAAGTTGATACCATTGATGCGTTTGATAAAACACCGGTAATTGACATAAAAGCATATATTCCCCCAGGTTATTCCAAAGAAGAGATAATAACTCCCAACTGGATGAGAAGATAATAAAATAAAAAAACTTTATATCTAATCAGGAGGTCCAACATGTCAAAACAAATTTCTTTCTCCAAGTATGAACAAAAAGTTCTTCCCAACTTTCGGCAAAAAATTAGTCAGGCAGAGTCTACCGAGGATGTAAAAAAGTTTTTTGTCTATACTGTCCAAGAGTTATTGGAAAGTATTTTTGCTGGAAAAATTGACTTTGAATATGAAGACGTAGCATTAATGCCAGGCAAAGAGCCATATTATCTTTTTAGCAAACAGCTTGTTTCTTCCAATGAATTTAAGTCTGTCTGGAATGACTCGGATTTACCTCGTTTGCTTTCCCGATTAGCGGAAACCGCGGTGCATCGATATAAGCATCTTCAAAAGCGACCGGAAAAAACCGAGGCTAAAATTAGAATGAAGTAGAAATGCACCAGACATCATTGCTGGTTTGATTTATATTTATATTAATATCCAAAAAAAACTTAATTACATCGGAATTTGTCCTTGTATGCAGAGTAGGCTTTAGCGTTGTGAAAGAACCGCTACCTGACAGCGCTAAAGGCAATAAGAGCTGATCCGCCAGATATTTGCCGACAGGCACCCCGGCTTCCAGATAGCGAGTGGCTGCATTGGCAGCAATTTTTGCCACATCTTCCGCTCTCACGCCTTTTTTGCCGAAACCGGTAAATATCTCTGTAATATGTTTGCTTTTAATTTCAATGCAGACGATGTTGCCGGGCCCAATATCGGCAGGTTGTTCAATAACTCGGAGACATTTTTTATTCCATCCCAGCTTTTGTTCAATTACTCCGAGCTCCCGTTCGGCTATATGACGTGGCAGGCCGGCTACAATGGCGTTAGCGCGACATTCACTAATTTCACCACGCTGGTTGATATGAAATGTCCGAAGTTTTTTAGCAGGCTGGATTTTTATATTCAATCTGCCGCCTCCTTTGGGATAGTACCCTGGACGTTCCAGTTGGGCATTGATTTTCGGTCCCATGCTGTTAATTACGGGAATGAAGACCCGCTGCATAAAGTCAAAAGGGGGCGCAAAAGGGTTATGCGTGCCTCCCTCGAGTATTAATGTCGATGGCCCCTTTGCTATCATCAAGGCAGGAAGTATGGTTTGCAGCACAAGGGTTGTGCTCCCTGCTGTACCTATGTCAAAGTGATAATTGCCCGGGGCTATGTCCGCAGGAATAAATGTCAATTCCTGATGCCCCGGTTTTGCTCCTTGAACTTTGGCTTTGCCTATTTGGGCAGCAGCGTGCACGCACACAAGGTGCTGTCGCCTGAGCCCGGGTTTTTTTCTGTGCGCACGAATATTTGTTATTTTAAAAGGGATACCTAAACATAAAGATAAGGCCAGAGATGTCCTTAATATTTGACCACCACCTTCGCCGACAGATCCGTCAACAATTACCATTTGTCTCCTTTTTACGAGTCCATCAATTTTATTATTCATGATTTATAGTAACTACTCAGGTTGTTGGGTTCAAGGGTACAAGGGTTCACGGTTCACGGTTGGCTGCCTCGTTCAATTTTTATCGCTTTCTAACCTCGAACCTTGAACCTGAGTAGTTACGATTTGTATATCATCAATTATAAAAATATTGTATATTGATTATGCATTAGTTTTGGCTTTATCAACTATCAAGAAATATAAAGAGATCAAGGCAACCAACCGTGAACCTGACAACCTGAGTAGTTACGAGAATTTATGCTTAATAATCTTACCGGTCAGATTGAACGAATAACTTATTCTAATGAAGAAAACGGATTTACAATCGCAAGGGTTAAAGTGCCCGGCCGGAGAGATCTGGTAACAGTGGTTGGAAATCTTATGTCTCCAATGCCGGGAGAGATCATAAAAATGCATGGGGAGTGGACTACTCACCCCAAATATGGTGAACAGTTCAAGCTTGTGAGTTATAAAACATCCGTACCTGCAACAGTTTATGGAATCCAGAGATATCTTGGTTCCGGGCTTATAAAGGGCATAGGCCCTGTAATGGCGGGCCGAATCGTAAAGAAATTCGGGGAAAATTCGCTGGACATAATAGAAAATGAAATTGAGAAATTAGCCCAGGTAGATGGTATTGGAAAGAAGCGGATAGAAATGATCAGGACGGCCTGGGATGAGCAGAAAGAAATCCGGGATGTAATGCTGTTTCTGCAAACACACGGTGTAAGTTCAGGTTATGCAACAAAGATATTCAGGCAGTACGGAAACCAGTCAATAGCCGTGGTCCAGGAGAATCCATATCGGCTTGCAGCAGACATCTTCGGTATTGGTTTCGTGATCGCAGACGGAATTGCTGAAAAACTTGGATTCTCAAAAGATTCCACGTTAAGAGCTGAAGCAGGGATACAATATGTTCTCCATCAGATGGCTGCTGAAGGACATGTTTATTATCCTTATGAGCTTCTTTTAGAAAAATGCCGGGAAATTCTTCAGGTGGACAGAGAAGTTGTCGTGAAAGCATTGGGCAGCATTGCTGTTGATAAAAAAATAATAATCGAGGACCTGAATAATAAAATTGAGGAGTTCAGAGAAAACAATAAGGCAGTTTATCTGGAAAAATATTATGTTTGCGAAACCAGTATTGCTTTCCGCCTTAAAACCCTGATCGGAGCGCCAAAAGCTTTTCGCAATATTGATTTGGATCGAGCAGTAGAATGGGTTCAAAAACAGCTTTCTATTACCCTGGCGGAAAAACAGCTTGAAGCGTTAAGATGTTCTGTTGAAAACAAGGTGGTTGTAATTACCGGCGGGCCGGGTACAGGCAAAACAACAATTATAAATGCGATTATTAAGATTTTTTCAAGGCTGAAGCTTAAAATAATGCTTGCAGCTCCCACAGGCAGAGCCGCAAAACGCATGAGCGAGACCACCGGATATGAAGCCGGGACAATTCACCGGCTCCTTGAATTCAGTTTTCAAAAAGGCGGATTTCAGAAAAACGAGAAAAAACCGCTTGATTGCGACCTTCTGATAGTTGATGAAGCATCTATGATTGACACGATTCTGATGCACCACATGTTAAAGGCCGTTCCCCCCAGGGCCACCTTTATTCTTGTTGGTGATGTTAATCAGCTTCCTTCTGTCGGGGCCGGATCTATTCTAAATGATATTATTGAATCCGGATCTGTGCCTGTGGTCAAGCTTAACGAGATCTTTCGCCAGGCCAAAGGCAGCCGGATTATTGTTAATGCTCATAAGATAAACGACGGAATTATCCCATCTTTTAAAACACCTGCTCCATCTGATTGCGCAAATGATTTTTATTTTATCCAGCAGGAAGACCCGGAAAAGGTACTTGAAATTATACTGGAACTGACAAGGGAGCGCATACCCCGGCGGTTTAATTTTGATCCTGTTGAAGATATCCAGGTTTTGACTCCCATGCATAGAGGTGTGGCAGGTGCCGGCAATCTCAACGAAAAATTGCAGGAAGCTCTAAACCCGGGTGAAAATATTATTATTAGAGGGGATAGAGGATTTAGAATTAATGATAAAGTTATGCAGATCAAAAATAATTACGACAAAGAGGTTTTTAATGGTGATATAGGAAAGATTACAAAGATAATTGCAGATGAACAGGCGCTTGTTATTTCTTTTGACGGCCGGGAAGTCGTCTATGAATTTGCCGGGTTAGATGAAATCGTTCTGGCATATGCTGTTTCAGTACATAAATCCCAGGGTTCCGAATATCCAGCCGTAGTGATACCCATACTTATTCAGCATTATATGCTATTGCAGCGCAACCTTATCTATACGGCTGTTACCAGGGGCAAAAGCCTTGTCGTGATAGTTGGTACCAGGAAGGCGCTGGCAATCGGAATAAAAAACAATAAAACACAGAAAAGGTATACGTATTTGAAACAGAGGTTGAGATAGACGTTCCGTGAACGCCTACAGTTTTTCTAAAAGACTTCCCCAAAGCTTTCGTATTGCTTGAGCTGATGACGAATTTGAATTATATTCAAATATCGTTTGTCCCTGGACCATGGCTTTTGTAAAAATTTGATCAAAAGGTATATGTCCTAAACAGGTCAAACCTTTTTCTTTTGCGAATTTTTCTATTTCATCAGTAATGTCTTTATTGAGATCAAATTTGTTGACGCATAGAAAAGCCGGCACCTTGAAGTGATTGGCCAGTTGGACAACCCGCTGCATATCGTGTTTTCCGGATACACTAGGTTCTGTAACAATAAGTACAGCGTCGGCTCCGCCTATGGAAGCAATTACCGGACAGCCTATTCCCGGAGGGCCGTCAGTAAGAATTAGATCAAGCCCCTTTTCTTCTGCAAGTTTTTTGGCTTCATTTCTTACAAGCGATACAAGCCTGCCTGAATTTTCTTCAGCTATACCAAGCCTTGCATGTACCAGTGGGCCGAAACGCGTATCAGAAATATACCACTCTCCGCAAGTATTCAGAGGAAAGTCTATTGCTTTTTCAGGACAGAAATAAACGCATACGCCGCAACCTTCACATTCAATTGAATTAACCTCGAAAGTTTCGCTTATGGCCTCCCATTTGCATAAATCAATGCAGAGACCGCATTCCGTGCATTTATCTTTGTTTATAACAGCCGTATTGCCGCCCTGAAAATCGTGTTTTTCCAAGATGTCCGGAGCTGTAACAAGGTGGAGATCGGCTGCATCAACATCTGCATCGCAAAGCACCTTGTTTTCTGCAAGATACGCAAAAGCAGCCATTAAACTAGTTTTACCGGTTCCACCCTTGCCGCTTATAATTATTAATTCTTTCATTTAACTCACAATCTTCTTAATATTATCATATAAATTTAAAAATTTTTCTTTAAATCCAGGGAGTTTTTCAACGATCATATCACCTCTTGAGTAGGCTTCTGCTATATTTCTGTCAAAAGGTATTTCCAAAAGAACAGGGACGCCCTCCTTTTTTGCAAAATCCTTAACTTTATTATCTCCTACATCTGAACGGTTAATTACCAGCCCACATGGTATATTTAACATTTTAACTGCGCCGACGGCTAATTTTAAATCATGCAGACCAAATGGCGTGGGCTCGGTGACAAGAAGAATAAAATCAGTGTCCTTCATGGATGCAATAACCGGACATGATGTACCAGGCGGAGCATCTATAATGGTAAATTTGTCCGGCTTGGTAAAGGAACGAACCTTTACGATTAACGGAGGAGACATGGCTTCGCCCACCCTTAACTTTCCATGAACAAATTCTATGCCGTTACGGTAGCCCTTTTGTATGATACCCAGTTCACGGCTCGTCTCTTTTATAGCGTTTTCCGGACAAACCTTTTCGCAACCTCCGCAACTGTGGCATAGCTCAGGAAATGTCATAACTGTAGTATCGGCGATCACGATTATAGCTTTGAATTGACATATTTCGTCGCATTTTCCACAGAGATTGCATTTTTTTTCATCTACCTCCGGAACAGGTGTTGTGACTGTAATAGTTTTTTCAAATACCGGATTAATAAAAAGGTGGCTATTTGGTTCTTCTACATCACAGTCCAGCAGTTGAACATCAGAGCCAATTGCAATAGCCAGATTCGTAGCAACAGTTGTCTTGCCGGTTCCGCCTTTTCCACTTGCAATACTTATAATCATTATAGGGATCCATTTCCGGATGGTTAATAAATAGTGCCTGAACGAAAACTGCTAATTTCCCCAATTTTTGCGTCAGGCTATGTTAGCTGATAAGCTGCTGAGCTGATAAGCTGTTATTCCTTTTATATTATGAGCTTAAAAGCCATCAGCTATGAGCTAAGCTGTATTCCTGCGGTTAAAATTTGCGCCTTCCTTGAACTTGAAAAAATTTTCTAGTTTTCGTTCGGGCACTAAATAGCCAAACAGTCAGCAAACAATTTAATAACCGCTTGGCCATTTGTCCAGCCAGTTAATAAAAAAAAAGCAAATTATATCTAATATCCGGGTTAATGGTAATCGTGAGTGCCCAATACTACTTTGATTCCAGTCTTTTTTTCAATATTTTGGGCCTTTTCTTCCGGGTCACTATAAGGGCAGCCCGGCATTGCTTTGACACAGCAGGAACTTAAATATATTGCGTCCGGCTTGATTTCAGACAATTTCATTGCCATCTTCACATTTGTAGCAAGTGCACGGCCCGGGCATTCACACTTTACAAAAGCTACAACCTGAGCCGGTTCTTCAAAATTACCATCGCCAAGAGATGCTGCTTTCAGGCAACGCCATTCACCAGGACATCCGTCACCACTATCCATGTATGAACCACAACCTATAACTGCGACTTTTTTCATTTTAATTTATCCTTCCTTTCCTTTTTATTATGTTTGTTTTTTATAAGTTATCATTAAGTTGTTCTGAAATATTAGCTTTACATCCCGGCATGAGATACTTTGAATTTGACAGGGAGCCATGTAAATAGGCTTGCAATACATCCTCGGCGAGTCCTGATATCTCGGAGATTATTTTGACTCCTGTTGACATAAGCATCATTGAAAAGGAACGTGAGATGGCACCGCAAATCAGAACATTTACTTTAAGACTATGGATAAGAAGACATCTTTTAGATATATCCTGTTCGCCAAGATATATTTCGAAACGTTCGATCTCGCTCAGGTTTTTTGTATTTATAATCAAAAGCCTTGAAGCAGTGTCAAAAACCGGCGAAATTTTATCATTCCATATCGGTACAGCAATTTTCATGGGGAGATTACCTCCCTAATCCTCTATCGCCGCCTCCACGGCCGCCTCCTCCTCCACCGCCTCTTCCACATCCGCCTCCGCCGCCCATTCCTCTGCCTCCGCCGCCCATTCCTCTTCCACCACCTCCGGAACCTCTGCCGCCGCCCATACCTGATCCTCTATCAAAATTTGGTGCCTGAGTATATCCCGCAGGCCCTGATTCACCTTGATATTCGTCTGGTTTTACTTTTCTTGGAGATGCCGGATCAGCATTCTTATATTTTTCCAAGGCTTCTATTACCGAGCCGGCATGACCGGTAAACAATTCCACACCGGCTGCAGATAGCGTTTGGACAGCTTTTGGGCCGCAGTTGCCGGTTATCACGGCCTCAGCGCCCTTTGAAACTACAAACTGTCCAGCTTGAATGCCTGCACCACCAGTTAATGAAACGCCTTTATTCTCAAAAGCCTCAAAACTCATATCATCTGTATTGACGATTAAAAAATAGGCACACCTGCCAAAGCGCGGGTCTATTTGCGAATTTAAATCCTTTCCATAGGAACTGACAGCTATTTTCATATCCTGCTTTCCTTTTAAAAATTAAAAATGTGTCTTTTGAAAGATAGTTTCTAAAAATTTCCGGCGAAGACGTGATCATCGTTTCGGCCTAATCTTTTTCTTTAATCTTTTTCTCCCGCCTTAGCCTGTTTTCCTGAGTAGGATATAGAGGTAAGAGGTTGACGTCACCTAATTGTTATATGCCCCTATGGGGTAGGGAAAATATATTGGAGGTGGTTATAATAAACAGCCGAAACGATGATCATCGTCTTTAAATGTAGCATTTTCCATGCCAAGACGGAGCATGAATAGATAATGAATATAACTTATTGGATTGGCTGAAAAATCAGGAATAATAACATTAAAACAAGGATGCGAAATAAAGATGTAATGATATCAAAATTGCAATGGTAGGGAAGCATAAATGCAAATATGCAATAAAGCTAAGTTTGTGAGAAATGCGGGCTATTTTTTCGACCTGCCGTCTGTTTTTGGAATTTCAAGTTTCAGGCGTTTTATTTTACGCCATAAAGTTGTAGGGTGAATCCCCAATTTCGTTGCAGTTACGCTTCTGTTCCAGCTATTTTTCCTCAGAGCCTCGAAGATAAAATTTTTTTCAATATCATGAAATGAAAATTCTTTTTGTGGGAGGGCCCTGGAGAGACCTGCTCTCATATTATCTGATTGCTGACGCAAATATTCAGGGAGATGTTCGATTCCTAATACTATTTTTTTACACACCAGGGTTGAGTATTCAATTATATTTTCCAATTCGCGAATATTGCCGGGGAAGTCGTGTGACATAAGGATAGATAGAGCTTCTGAAGATATCCCCTGGATTTTTCTGTCATTCAGCCGGTTAAATTTCCGGATAAAATGCTCAGCTAACAAGGGTATATCTTCCTTTCGTTTTCTTAAAGGAGGAAGTAAAAGTTTGACTACATTAACGCGGTAATAAAGGTCATCTCTAAAAGTTCCATTTTTTACAAGTTTTTCTAAGTTCTTATTTGTTGCCGCAACAATCCGCACATTTGCTTTAAGGGATGAGGTACTTCCGAGAGGTTCATAGACTTTGTCCTGCAGAACACGCAGGAGCTTTGCCTGGAGTAATTGTGAAATATCTCCGATTTCATCTATAAAAAGGGTACCGCCTTCAGCCAGAGCTAAACGTCCTGATTTATCTTTTTTTGCATCTGTAAAGGCACCGGCTTTGTATCCGAATAATTCGGATTCAAGAAGGGTATCAGGTATAGAGCTGCAGTTGATGGTGATCAAAGGGGCTTTCCTCCTGTTGCTGACAGAGTGGATTGCCTTTGCAAAAAGTTCCTTTCCCGTGCCGCTTTCTCCCTCAATAAGGACAGTAGTATCACTTTCAGCAATAAGTTCCAGCATACCGAATAGACGTTTCATTTCCTTGCTTTTACTTATGATATCATGAAAGGTATGTTTATCGGTCAGTTGCTTGCGTAATTCTTCAACCTCACTTAAATCCCTAAAAGTCTCAACCCCGCCTATCATGTTACCTTTATTGTCTTTTAAAAGAGCAGATGATATGCTGACTGGAATTCGTTCTCCTTCGGAATTAACGATAAATATAGACTGATTTACAAAGGGATAGCCTGTTTCAATTGTTTTCCTCAGCAAGCAGCCCTGTTCGCATATACTTGCCCTAAAAACTTCCCAGCAGTATCTTCCGATCGCCTCATTTTTTTTTATTCCGGTTATTTCCTCAGCAGCCCTGTTAAAGGAGGTAATCTTCCATTCAAGGTTAACGGTAAAGACGCCGTCGGCAATACTATCTAAAATTATATGTGTCTGATTTTCAATATGTTGTTTCATAAAAAATAATTTGACTTTGGCATGGTTTTTCAGGCTAAGGTAGTAGGGTGAAAAAGATAAGGCAAAACTGATCAAATGTCAAATATAGTATTTTTTACCGAAGTTGCCAATTATACGGAGGAAATTATGCAATCAAGTGGCAATTATCCTGTTTTGACAGCCGAAGAGGTTGTATCAGGCATAAAGGACGGCGATACTGTGGCATTTAGTGGTTTTACCCCTGCCGGCGCTGCCAAGGCGGTGCCAAGCGCACTTGCTGAATATGCACGCGAGGAGCATTCAAAAGGGCGGAGTTTCAAGGTGCGTGTACTTACAGGGGCTTCCAGCGGCCAGAGTGTTGATGAGAAGTTGGCCAATGCAGGTGCTATTGAATGGCGCGCTCCTTACCAGACCGGAGTTGAGTTGCGCCGCCAGATAAATCGACAGGAAGTCGAGTATGTTGATATGCACCTGTCTCACCTTCCCCAGACGGTTGCATTCGGTTTTTTTGGACAGGTGAATTTAGCGGTCATAGAGGCCTCAGAGATAACGCCTGACGGCAGGGTTTATTTGACTACATCCATAGGAGCCTCTCCTTCATACTTGAGGTGTGCAGAAAAAGTGGTAATTGAAATTAATACACGTCAATCACAGAGACTTCGAGAGATAGCGGATATTATCATTATGCCTCCTCCTCCCAAACGTAATCCCATTCAAATATACGATCCCATGACCCGAATAGGATTGCCTTATGCAGTGGTGGACCCGAAAAAAGTGATTGGAGTGGTGGAAAGCGATGAACCTGACTACCTGGCTGAATTCACTCCGCCTGACAGAATAAGCCGGCAAATTGCAGGGCACGTGGTTAATTTCTTGATTGATGAGATGAGGGCAGGGCGTATACCCGATACTTTTCTGCCGCTTCAGGCAGGTGTCGGCAATGTGGCAAATGGAGTGATGGCAGCCCTTGGCGCTCATCCTGATATCCCAGATTTTAAAATGTATTCCGAGGTTCTGCAGGATTCAATAGTTGATCTTATTACAGAGGGAAGACTGGTGGGTGCAAGCGCCACCAGTCTGACAGTTACATCTGAAAAGCTGAAACAGATTATTGATAACTTTGATTATTATGTGCCCCGCATAGTGCTTCGACCTCAGGAAATTTCCAATCATCCTGCAATAATAAGAAGACTTGGCGTGATAGCCATGAACACCGCCCTGGAAGCAGATATATATGGAAACGTAAATTCATCGCATGTTTACGGCATGGATATAATGAACGGTATAGGAGGAAGCGGAGAATTTACAAGAAACAGCTACCTTTCTATTCTGATGACCCCTTCTATTGCAAAAGGCGGTAAGATATCCTCTATAGTACCCATGTGTCCGCACATCGACAACAACGAACATTCAGTTCAGATAATTGTTACGGAACAGGGGCTGGCTGACCTGAGGTGTCTTGGACCCATGCAACGGGCAAAAGTGATGATCGAAAAATGCGCTCATCCAGCTTATAAAGAGTATCTTGAACGTTATGTCAAAGAATCCAGGGTTGCTCATATCAGTCATGATCTTGTAAAATGCTTTGAGCTGCACCGCAATCTCATGGAATACGGGGCAATGCTTCCGGATCTGGATATAACTTAGATACCGTCAACGTACTACGGGGGTATCAAATGAATGACTCATTAGAAAAGGCAATAAAAACTATTGTCAAGGTAGCCGAACCTGACAAGATTATCCTGTTTGGCTCACATGCGAGAGGTGATGACAAACCAGGCAGCGATTATGACCTTCTTGTTTTGAAAAGAGGTGTCAAAAAACAGCGTTTATTAACTCAGAAGATATATTTTAGCTTTAAAGATATCGGAGCTCCTATAGACGTGATTGTAGCTGATTTAGATAAGTATGAGCATCTAAGGACGGATCCTTACCTGATTTATTCCGAAGCTGATAAGAATGGAAGGATGGTTTATGAAAAATCTTGATAAGGCAAATTTCCTAAAACCCATGATATTGCTTATCTCATTGAGCTATTGGAAAAAGGGGGCGTGGGAGTTCCCGAAAACATGCAAAATGAAAAAATATTAACAAGTTATGCCGTTGAAACTCGTTATCCGGGGGATTATGAACCGGTGGATGAAGATGACCTTAAAAAAGCAATCGAGATTGCAGAAGAGGTTCTTAAGTGGGTGAAAAAGGAAATGGACAAAGGTCAACGTCCTCCTGATCCCCAGAAAAGTCTTTTTGAGTGAAGGTAAGTTGTTGATATAGAAATGTTGTTTTGAGCGCTGTTTCCACGAGCAGGAAAGATCCTGAATCTTTGCTCTATGGCGGATATTCCGGAGCCTCATTTCGATGAATATCAGAGCGGTTTCCTTGTGGAATTCAGGAAGAATATTTACGTAAACTGTTAACCCTTTCCGATGGAGGTGCCAGGAAAGACCTGAATGAACTCGTTGAAAAAAATATACTGGATTCAAGAGGAAAAGGAAGAAATACGCATTATGTTCTGAAGCGAGTTGGCGATTAGTTGGCGTTTTTTGGACAAGGTAATTGAATCATCGTGGGGGGGCTTTGGTACTAAATCTTGAATAATGAATAGCGCAATATTTTATCTGCCATTCAAAATTTGACACCATTTTTCGTGAAAAAATCGCAAAAGAAAATCAATATTTACTTCTTGACGATATAAACTTATAAACTGATGAGCGTCCCATAAATAGCCCGGATATAAGAGCACGGCAGAAGGCAGGCCGAAACACTGTTATCCTCCGGCTGAACCGCCTTGGATGGACACAGGAAATGATCGCGAAGGTGGTGGGATTAGATCGAAGTGTAATTTCAAGAAATGTGCAAAATACCAAAATTAGTGATATGCACAATCTGCTTTCTCAAGGTCATGACATGGATTATATTGCAAGGCATTACCACATGGATATTGCGCTTGTCTGGGCGTTGCGGCTGAAAGGAAAGACGGATCAGGAAAAATTCAAAGAACTTGGCTGGGGATTGCGCACATGGGATCAATGGTATCTTAACGAATGTGATGAGCGATTCGGAGACGATTGGCCTGGGAGGATACCGGGAAGGTTTCTTCCTGCCGGCCCATAGAAAATCAAAAGCAATCACCAGGATGGCCCTCTTAAATGCTGATTGGCGGGATTTTGAATCCACACCCGCTTCAAAAGAGAACCCCGATAATTCAATCACAATATTTGATTACCACAGGATATTAACAAAAACAGGATGGAAAGTAACCCATCGAATAGAGTGTCCCCTGTCCTCAGAACGCCTGAGCGGAAACCAGGTGCAGAAAATGCAGGACAAACGTATTCTCGGAACTGTTGGAAGAACCTTGCTGATCGCAAAAAGATCATAAGGAAGCCGAGTTCAAACCCTTGGATTCATCAACATTAATCATTGCCCTTTATTATGAAAAAGGGGGGTATCCACTTGACTCTCCTAAAATTTCTGGGGAACGACGTAACATGTTGAAAACAAAGGACTTGTCAGAGATAAGCCCAAAATTCTGTGGTCAAGAAAATATCAATAAAAACAGTAAATTAGAGATTTAAGGCCAGTGAAATGGATACCCCCCTTTTGGCTCATTATGGTGTTTTGCGGAAAAAAAGTTGAAATTATCATACAATGCAAAATATTTTTCCCCTTTGCCCCATGGCGCTGAAGCTTTTTCCCTGTGAAAAAAGAGATGTTCCGTTTCATCTGCTACGCGATAGTAAGCATATCCGGTTTCAACAGCAAAAAATATAATTGTCCAACACAATAACAAGGAAGTTGTTATTCGTTTATTTGAAAAAACATTGTTAATCATAAGGTTGGCCTAATATAAATACAATAAATTTTCAACTTTTATCTTACCAAAGTTGAGCGATTTTTTGCGAAGAAATGTGCCAAGATCCTGATGCAGCAAGGTTTGCGTAAATCTTGTTTTACAAAGAACTTGCGAAGTAAGGGACATCAATCAAGTAAGTAAATATTTAAAATGAGGGAGACTTAATATTCATGAAAAACATCCTGGTTGTTGGAGGAGCGGGTTATATCGGCTCTTACATGTGTAAATATTTGGCAAAAAAGGGTTATAATCCCATAGTGCTCGACAATCTTATATATGGTCATCGGCAGGCAGTAGGGTGGGGGCCTTTTATCGAAGGTTCCATGGCAGATTCAAAACTGCTGAAAAGCATATTTACAGAGTATCATGTTGAGGCTGTCATGCATTTTGCTGCATTTTGTTATGTTGGAGAATCAGTATCAGAACCTGGTAAGTATTACCGGAATAATGTGGCAAATACTCTCAATTTGCTTGAGGTTATGATTGAAAATAATGTCCAATACTTCATCTTTTCTTCCTCCTGTGCTACCTACGGGGAACCAATAGAGATTCCTATTACGGAACGGCACCCGCAAAATCCGATTAACCCTTATGGCAGAAGCAAGCTCATGGTGGAACAGATTCTGAAGGATTTCAGCAATGCCTATGGTTTAAAATATGTTTCTTTGCGTTATTTTAATGCTGCCGGAGCTGACCCGGACGGTGAGGTTGGAGAGGATCACAGGCCTGAAACACACCTTATCCCTCTGGTGCTTCAGACAGCCCTTGGGCAGAGGGAGAGGATAGATATTTTCGGAGATGACTATCCAACAAAAGATGGCACGTGTATTCGAGATTATGTCCATATTGCCGATCTGGCTCAGTCCCACCTTCTTGCCCTGGAGAGGCTTATGGATGGCATGCAGGAAGGAGAATATAATTTAGGGAATGGTGACGGTTTTTCAGTAAAAGAAGTAATTGAGGTTGCACGAAATGTTACGGGCAGGACAATTACTTCAAGGGTTACAAAGAGACGTCCGGGTGATCCTGCCGTGCTGATTGGTTCCAGCAAAAAGGCTGTCAAGGAGCTTGGTTGGAAACCTCAATTTGCCGATCTTTCTACAATAATTGAAACAGCCTGGAAGTGGCACAAAAGTCATCCTGAAGGTTGGTAATGAGGGGAAAAACGAGTGTCCACAGTAAATCTCCCTTGTTGAACAATTATATTCATTAGTTAATATACATAATCGCAACTTGTTGTCAAGAAATGAGAAATGGCTTTGCGGTAGAAAAAATATTTCACCGCCAAGAACGCCAGGAAAAGAATTTTATAACATAAAACCTGCACAAACAATCTCTGCTGTTGATGAATAGGAAGATGGCAATTCTTTAAGCGAAGCATTATTTTGACTTCGCTTTTTTTATTTTCTAAATATTGTATTTGACATTAGGGAAAATTAAGAGATATTTTTGTAACTACTCAGGTTGGTTAGGAAGTAGTTACAGAGGATTTATCATTATGAATAATATAGAATACTCAGAACCTCATGGCGGGACTCTTGTAAATCTTCTTGCTGATTCAGAACGCTGTAAGCTGCTTAAGGATATTTCACTTAAACTCCCGGATATTACACTTAATGAGAGGCAGCTCTGCGATCTTGAACTCCTTGCAACCGGTGTTTTTTCGCCTCTAAAAGGTTTTATGGTCCGCTCTGAATATGAATCTGTTTTAGACCGAATGCGCCTTCAAAACAATATGCTCTGGCCTATACCTGTTTGTCTTGACATTACCAATACAAAGGCGAGTATAATTGAAGCAGGCCAGTCTATAGCTCTCAGAGATCCCGAGGGTTTTCTTCTTGCAATTATGCATATTGAAGATCTCTGGGAAATAGAACGCGAAAAAGAATCCTTTAAAATTTATGGTACTCTGGATCAAACACACCCTGGAGTAAATTATCTTTTCAATAAATCCGGCGATTATTACATAGGCGGTAAACTGGAAGTATTAAACCTGCCGATACACTTTGATTTTAAACAGTTGCGTATGGCTCCTGAAGAAGTTGCAACTATATATAAAAAACTTGGCTGGAAAAGAGTTGTTGGATTTCAGACCAGAAATCCTATTCACAGGCCGCAGTTTGAAATGACTATTAAAGCAATGCAACAAGCCGGCGCCAATTTACTCATTCTTCCCATTACAGGTATAGCAAAAGCTGATGATTTTGATCACTATAAAAGGGTAAGGTGCTATCGTGAAGTGACCAATCACTATCCTCCGGATTCTTACTTATTAAATTTACTACCCCTTGCTATGCGAATGGCCGGGCCAAGAGATGCAATCTTAGACGCAATTATATCAAAAAATTATGGGTGTACCCACTTTATTGTAGGACATGAGCATGGGAGCCCAGGCCTGGACAGCAAAGGGAGGTCCTTTTATGACAGCGATATTACCAGGGATTTGTCAGAAAAATATAGTAGTGAAATTAAAATAAGCGTTATCCATTTTGAGGAGATGGTTTATCTGCCTTTTGAAGATGAATTTCGTTTTCAAAATGAAGTTCCTGCTAATACTCAGACAATATCTCTAAGTGGTTCAGATATTCGGGAAAGAATTCGTTCGGGAAGGCGGATACCTGAATGGGCTACGTTCCCCGAGGTAGTTAAAGAACTTCAAAAAGCTTATCCTCCTCCCCATAAACAAGGAGTTACAATCTTTTTAACAGGTCTTTCAGGTGCAGGGAAATCTACAATTGCAAAAATTCTTTATGCTCGTTTTCTGGAAATAGGAGAAAGACCTGTTTCCCTCCTTGATGGCGACATCGTCCGCCATAATTTATCAAGCGAATTGAGCTTTTCTAAGGAACACCGCGACATAAATGTTCGACGCATTGGCTTTGTTGCTAGTGAAATCACTAAAAACCGTGGTGTTGCTATATGTGCACCCATAGCACCATATTCGGTTACAAGGTCACAAATAAGATCAATCATAGAAGCTTATGGAGGTTTTATAGAAGTTCATGTGTCCACTCCAATTGATGTATGCGAAAAAAGAGATAGAAAAGGGATGTATGCAAAAGCCAAGGCTGGACTTATAAAGGGATTTACAGGAGTAAATGATCCTTACGAAATTCCTGAATCACCTGAGTTGCGCATAGATACCACCGAGCTGACTCCTGACGAGGCAGCAAAAGAAATTCTGTTATTTTTGGGGCAAAAAGGGTATATTTAAAGCTGAAGGTGGAAGGTAAAAGGCTGAAGGTTATAGTGGGTTTTTTTGCATGATTTTGGCTATTCTGATATCATTATTCATATTTCCTAATATCTGCTTGGCTCTTGAGCCTGATGAAATTCTTGTTATTGCCAATAGAAATGCAGCGAGAAGCGTGGGGCTTGCAAAATATTACATGAAAAAGAGGAAAATTCCTGAAAAAAACCTTATTAAACTCTGGGTAACAGATAAAGAAAGATGCAGTCGTGCTGATTATGAAAAAAAAGTGGTTGCACCTCTTAGAAGATATTTAGAAAAAATTAATCCCAGATGGAGTATTCGATGCCTTGTTATAATGTATGGCGTGCCATTGAAAGTAGCATCCCCTGAGCTGACCATTAAAGAAGAAAATGAAATAAAAAACTTAAAAATTAAAAAACAACAGCTTGAAAATCAATTAAAGAAATTAAAGGAGGAAAACCCAACCAGCTTAAATCACACAGACATTAAAGCAAATCTAAAAAGAGAATTACAAGATACAAATAAGAAAATTTCGTCTTTTAAAAAGAAAACTAATAGAGGTTCTTCTCTCGATTCAGAACTGACCCTTGTGCTTGAAGATGATTACTCGCTGTCCGGCTGGATTCCCAATCCTTATTTTATTGGCTTTAATAAACAAAACCTTTTGATTGAAAAAGATAAAGTTCTAATGGTAAGCAGGCTGGATGGCCCGTCTGACAAAATTGTTAAAAGAATTATTGATTACAGCCTAAAAGCTGAAGCGGATGGTTTAAAAGGCATAGCATATTTTGATGCAAGATGGCCGGATCCTGGTGATAAAAAGGTTTCCGGCTATGGTTTTTATGATAAGTCAATACATCGTGCAGCAGATATTTTAAAAAAGAACAAAATTATGCCGGTTGTTAAAAATGATACCAATGAACTTTTTAAGCAGGGTGAATGTCCTGATGCTGCAATATATTGCGGCTGGTACAGGCTTTCCAATTATGTAGATGCTTTTGTATGGCAGCCCGGATCCATAGGATATCACATAGCTAGCGGTGAGTGTACTACCCTAAAAAGACAAAATAGTCGTGTCTGGTGCAAGATGATGATTGAAAAAGGAATAGCTGCCACTGCAGGGCCGGTTAGTGAACCATATGTCCAGGCATTTCCTGTGCCGGAGATATTTTTTGGATTCCTTTCAGAAGGGAATTTAACTCTTGCTGAATGCTATATTATCAGCGTTCCATATCTGTCATGGAAGATGGTTCTTATTGGAGATCCTCTTTACAGGCCGTTTAAAAATAAGAGATAAAGGTAGCCGTTCACGGCTTGAAACTTGAAATTAGAAAGTAGAAATTGGGAAGAACAGTACAAAAGCATGAAGGCCAAATTTCCAATTTCCAATTTCCAATTTCAATGTTTCGTGAACGCTTACTTAGAGTTATAAGAAAATCAATCATTTGGACCTATAACCCATTTATTATATTATGTATCTTTCATACTACAACTTAAATGAAAAACCTTTTCAAATCAGCACAGACCCAAAATTTCTATGGTTAGGTGAAAAGCACAAAGAAGCTTTAGCAATCCTAACATATGGAATACTTGATAATAAAGGATTCCTTCTTCTAACCGGCGATGTGGGCACAGGTAAAACTACAATCATAAATACGCTGTTAAATAACCTGGACGATGATGTAATCGCAGCACATGTCCCTGATCCCGATTTGGAACATCTTGACTTTTTTAACTTTATTGCAAATGTGTTTTCAATAGATAAAAAATTCAGCACCAAAGGTGAGTTTCTTAATCATCTAAGCAAATTCCTGCACGATGCTTATTCAAAGAATAAAAAAGTATTACTTATAATTGATGAGGCCCAGAGATTAAAACCTGAGCTTCTCGAAGAAATACGACTTTTGTCGAACATAGAAAGACAGGATACAAAACTTTTAAATATTTTTTTTGTAGGCCAGGAAGAATTTAACAATGTATTAATAGAACCAGAGAACAGAGCCTTAAGGCAGAGGATTACGATAAACTATTACATCGAGCCGTTGACTGAAAATGAAACAAAAGAATACATAAAGCACCGTTTAAATATTGCCGGTTCTAAAAGAAATATTTTCAGCTCAAGTGCAATTAGAGAGATCTTTTCTTTTTCTAAGGGTTTCCCGAGATTAATAAATATAATATGTGATTTGGCCTTGTTAACCGGATATGTTAAAGAGCAAAAAACAATAAATGAACTTATTATAAAGGAATGCGCTAAAGAGCTTCAAATACCTACTGAAAAAGCAATAGAAGATGATAAAAAAAAGCAGAAAATTGTCCCCCAAAAGAGCCAAATTGCTGAAAGTGATCCAAAACAGGAAGTTGCCCTAATAGAGAGCCAAACTTCTGAAGATGATTCAAAACAGGAAGTTGCCCCAATAGAGAGCCAATTTGCTAAAAGTGATTCAAAACAGGAAGTTGCCCCAATAGAGAGCCAAATCGCTGAAAGTGATCCAAAACAGGAAGTTGCCCCAATAGAAAGCCAAATCGCTGAAAACGAGTCAAATCAAGAGGTTAAAAGAGGTGGGCTAAAGCCTGCCGTCAAGGTACTTGGATGTTTTTTTCTACTAGTTAGTCTCTTTATTCTAACATGGTTGTATATTAACTATCCTGCAGAGTTCAAAACAAAACTTTCTAATATAAATACATATACGACGCAAATCATTGGTAATATCAAGTCAAAATCAGAACAATTGCTTCAATCCAGTTCAACAACTATTAATTCTAAGCCTGTTGTGCAAAAGTATTCCATAGATCGAATTGATTCAGGACAAAATAAACAAGTTCAAATTTCTGAAGAGCAAGATGAATTATTAGAGGATAAAAATATTTCAAATAAAAACCTGTCAGATAATAATGGAGATCACCTTGATAAATTAGGTGTTGTACCCAAACAAATTCCAGATAAAAATATTATCATATATTTCAGACACAATTCAAACGAACTATCAGATGATGCTTTAATAAAACTTGATGAAGCTGCTGAGATAATGACTCAAAATCCTTACACAAACATTATTATAAAAGGCTATACCGATATTATCGGCAATTACGATTACAATAAGGGGCTTTCTTTGTTTAGGGCTGATATCGTAAAAAGCTTTCTTGCAGGCAAGGGAGTTAATCCAACAAAAATCAAAACCATTGGAATGGGGCCGGAAAACCCCATAGATACTAATGATACTGCAAAAGGGAGAAGAAACAATCGCAGGGTTGAAATAGAGTTTTTAAAATCTAAGTTGCGTGATTTTTTGCGAAGAAATGTGCCAATATTTTGATGCAGGTCGAGTAAAAAATCGTTCAATTTAAACAAAACAGGATAAAGCTATGGCAAAAAATAAAAATATTCAGATTGTCTGGGGAGTTATGCTGGTACTGGCAGGGATCGGCGTATTTTTCAGGATACCCCAAGTAATGCCGGAAATTCAAAAAATCGAACATTTTTCTTCAGCTATTTTTTTGATACGTTTTTGTTTCTATTTTTTAGGCGTTCTGCTTATAGGTGGTGGAGCAAAAAAGCTTTATGATAATTATCAGAAAAGGTAACCGTGAACGGCTACAATAATTTAAATCCTGAATAT
>JAJSZW010000021.1:35177-38308 GCA_030262895.1 Deltaproteobacteria bacterium
GAAGATACACTGACCTTTAAACCTTGCTGGATCTCTTTTTGCAAATTTTCAACAGCGGTCGTATCAGTAGGCTCAGCCATAGTGACTACAATAATTTAAATCCTGAATATCTTGTAAATCCTGTCCCAAAAAAATAATATTTAAAAGCGCTAAGGTATTATAATAAATGAATAAAAATCCTGTTTCTTCGCAAAAAACCAGCCTGAAAGCTACCATAAGAGATCAGTCAGGAGCCGGCAAGGCCAGGATAGGCGAGCTTTTGAGCAAAGAGGGATATATTACAAGTGCTCAGTTAAAGAATGCACTAAACTATCAAAAAGCAAATCCGCTAAGGCTGGGCAGCATACTCATCAAACTTGGCTACATAGATGAAGAAAGCATAGTAAATGTACTGAGCCGCATTTATAATTACCCTGCTGTAGTAATATCAAAAAGCTCTCCGGATCCGGATGCTCTCAAGGTTATATCTTACGAAGTCGCTAAAAAATATATGGTTTTCCCTTTAAAGTTCGAAGGGGAAAATCTTGTAGTCACTATGGCTGAGCCTACTGATACGACCGCTGTTGAAAATTTGCAAAAAGAGATCCAGCAAGGTTTAAAGGTCAGTGTATCTTCTGATCAGGATATAGTCGAAGCTTACAAAAAATATTACAAGATAAGTGATGAAGAATATAATCAATATGGATTAAAAAAAGAAGAAGAAGAAGAAGCTGTCCCGCTCTCTGTTGTTGATGACTTTGGTTCTTTGGTCTCAGAAGCAGCAGGTGAAGTTGAGATGCAGAGCATTCAGGAAGATGAAGATACCGGCATGGATCAATATCTCGCTTCCGATGCTCCTATAATCAAACTCGTTAACGGTATTCTTATAAAAGCTATAAACAGTGGTATTAGCGATATACATATTGAGCCTTTTGATAAGGCATTGCAGGTTAGATACAGACTGGACGGCGCTCTCTACAAATCTATGAATCTGCCATTCGGTATTAAAAATGCCTTAACCTCAAGGCTGAAAATTCTATCTGGTTTGGATATTGCCGAACGTCGTGTACCACAGGACGGCAGAATCAAGATGCGTCTCGGCAAAAGAAAGACAGTTGATTTTAGGGTCTCAACTCTGCCGACTCTTTTTGGTGAAAGCGTTGTCATGCGTATTCTTGATCAAAGCGCACTCAATGTAGACCTAACTAAAATGGGATTCGAGCAAAAGACATATGAAACGCTTAATAGATGTATTGCAAGGCCATATGGTCTTCTTCTTGTAACCGGTCCGACAGGCAGCGGTAAAACAACCACACTGTATTCTGTTCTTAACAAACTTAATAAAGAAGACACAAAAATACTCACTGCCGAAGATCCGGTTGAATTCAATTTTAGAGGAATAAACCAGGTACATGTTAAAGCTGAAGTCGGAATGACTTTTGCCGCAGCTCTTAGATCGTTTTTGCGCCAGGACCCTGATATAATAATGGTGGGTGAAATTCGTGATCTGGAAACAGCAGAAATTGCTATAAAAGCCGCTATGACCGGACATCTGGTTTTCAGCACCCTTCATACAAATGACTGCCCTTCAACCATAGGACGTCTTGTAGACATCGGCATACCATCTTACATGTTATCTTCGGCTGTAACCATGGTATTATCACAGCGACTAACCAGAAAACTTTGTCAAAATTGTAAGGCATTGGTCAATAAAACCGACCACGATGAATTAGAGAGTATAGGATTTTCCAAAAAGGAAATCCCAAATTTGAAAATTTATGGACCAAAAGGCTGCCCAACATGCACGGGAACCGGCTATAAAGGCAGAGTCGGCTTATATGAGCTGATGGAAGTAACTGATGAAGTTGCTAAGGCAATAAATGCCAACGTTCCTGAGGATCAACTTAGGAAAATCGCCATACAGGAAGGTATGAATACTTTGAGGGATGCCGGCCTGACTAAAATTAGAGAGGGATTAACCTCTGTTGAGGAAATTCTAAAACGAACAACTATAACCAAAGAGGCTCTGCCCGCATATCTTGTAAATCCTGATGTAGAAAAATATGAAGATGGGGATGTTATTGTTCGTGAAGGTAATAAAGATATAGATTTCTTCAAGCTTATACAGGGTGCTTTAATTGTTGTCAAGGGAGGTAAAAAAATAGCTGAAATTGTGCAGCCCGGTGAATATTTTGGAGAAATGTCAGCTATAATCGGAGAACCTAGATCTGCAAGTATTATATCAAAAGGAAGATCGGTAATAAAGCGATTCCCCGGGGATAAGATATATGAAATAATTGAAAAATACCCTGATGTTGCTAAACATTTATTCGCAGTAATTGCCACTCGTCTAAATCAGGCTGATAAGATTGTGGTTAGGTTGATTAATGAGAGAAAAAAGAAATAAAAATAAGGCATCCTTCATTCACCAGTTTACACTTTTTTCGAAAAAGCGTGTATTATTGAATTGAATGCAGATGTCGAAATTTGAAATTTGAAATTAAGTAACGCATCTTTATATTTTTTCCAATTTCTAGTTTCAAATTTCACTGCCAAAATACAAGATCAACAAAGTATAAACTACTTTTGACTTGTCGTGAAGGATGCCAAAAATAAAATGCGCATAGGTATTGGATATGATGTCCACAGGCTTGTTCAGGGGCGAAAGCTGGTTCTTGGAGGGGTTATTATTCCCTTTGAGAAAGGTTTATTAGGCCATTCAGATGCAGATGTGCTTGTCCATGCCTTATGTGACGCACTTTTAGGCGCAGCCGGTTTAGGTGATATCGGTCAACATTTTCCGGATACAGATCCTGCATTCAAAGACATTCACAGTATAAAACTTCTTGTAAAAACCTGCGAAATAATCAGTAGAAAAGGCTTTAAAATAAACAACATGGATTCTACGATTTTTGCGCAGGAACCAAAGATTGCTCCTTTTAAAGAAGCCATGAAAAAAAACATCGCTCAGGCAATAGAAGTTGAACCTGCCCGCATCAATATCAAAGCTACCACAACTGAAGGCCTCGGTATGATTGGAGAAGGGGAGGGAATCGGGGCTATGTGTATAGTTCTGATATCAGGAGATTAAAGGCAGGGATCATATGACAATTCGCATATATAATACATTAAATAGAAAAAAAGAAATTTTT
>JAJSZW010000022.1 GCA_030262895.1 Deltaproteobacteria bacterium
CTGTGCCGAGCATCGGCATAACACTGCTTCCAAGAGGAACAAAATCAGAGTAACCTCTTACTTCGATTGCCTGTGTGGGACAAATCTTTACACAAGAAAAACATTCCCAGCACTGATTGGGCTCCTGGTTGTACGCCTTCATTTCGTTGGGATCCAGGACCATAAGGTCGTTAGGACAAATGTACATACAGGCGGTTTTATCCCCACCCTTACAGCCGTCACATTTTTCCGTAATTACATAACTTGGCATTAATATACCTCCTAATTTTGCTTTGTAAGTATTTTAGTTGCTCAACAACCATTAATTTTCCTTACTATTATAAATTTAAGCTCTTTGCACCTCCCTTCGTAACTGTGGCATAGAAGAATAGCTTTTTAGCCACCTTAAATTTTTATTTCACAAAAAATTCAATCCTCATCTATTCAAACCAATAGATGAGCATGCTCAAAATACAGAGCAATGAGTTGTTAAATATCTTTTAAAATCAAGATGATAGCTCATATACATAGTTTTATTTAATAACATTCATCTTTATGGATGTCAAGAACTTTTGGCTGAACAAATATCAAAATATATTCAAATTAAACAAATATATTATTCAATAACTAAATATGGTTAGCGCAATACAATTTAGCGCTATATGTAGTATTACATATGTTATTAGGCTCTATTAATCTGAATTTAATTCAGTTGGTCTTTTGGCAATTTATTGTTGACATGATAGAGAAAAATGCTACCTCTTTCAAAAAAAATATAATAAAGGAATAAATTTTATGAGTGAGAACTTCGTACCCCTGTCATTAAACGATAATTTTAGATTTGAATGCTCAGAAAACGTGCCGTGCTTCAATGAATGCTGCAGAGACCTCAACCAGTTTTTAACTCCTTATGACATACTGCGTCTCAAAAACAACCTCGGCATACCTTCCGATCTTTTTTTAGAACGCTATGCCACCCAACACACAGGCCCTGAATCAGGGCTTCCTGTTATTACCCTTAAACCCGATTATACCTCTGAATTAAAATGTCCATTTGTTTCCAATTCCGGTTGCACTGTCTACAAGGACCGCCCCTCTTCATGCCGCACCTACCCTCTTGTCCGAGTTTTAACACGTTCCAGAGAAACAGGCCGGAATACCGAACAATACCTGTTGGTTAAAGAGCCTCACTGCCAGGGATTTAAGCGGGGACAAGTCAATACAATCCAAAATTGGATAAAAGAACAAGGGATCGAAATTTATAACAGGATGAATGACATGTTGATGGAAATCATCAGCCTCAAGAACCGTTTTATGCCCGGTCAATTACCTATTAAAACAGAACGATTTTTTCATATGGCATGTTATGATCTGGATACGTTCAGGTCTCATATATTTGATAAAGGCATACTGGATGACCTTGATCTTGATTCAGAAACACTAAATAATGTAAAAAATGACGATGTCGAACTTTTAAAACTGGGCATTAAGAGTATAAAAATTAAAATTTTTGGCAGAAAATAATTTGTAATTGTCTTATAAAACATATCCGCTTCAGGCACGGGCGCAAAACAAAAAAGAATGTCGAATATCGAACAAGGAATAATGAATGTCGAAGGAATGTAGCAAATTTGATTTTAAATGGCGTTTAATTGGCTTTGCTGTACGAATTATTCGGACAGCAAAACTTTTGTCGCAGTTAAAACTTCATAATTCGACATTCCTTGTTCGATATTCGACATTAAATCAGCGTGTAAAGAGGCTGAACTGTTACGCCTGATCAGTGCAACTTTTTTGTGTTGCCCCCTCAGGCACTACTTAACAAGGTTTGTATCTCATGGAGATTAAAGATAAAGTAGCTTTGGTTCTCGGAGCTATTAAAGGAATAGGTAAAGGCATAGGACTTGCTCTTGCGAACGAGGGGGTTAAAGTTGCCTTAAATTATTTTGACTGGGAAGAAAGTATTGATGAATTGAAACAGGATTTTGCTGAAACAGATGTTGAACACCTCATTATAAAGACAAACTTACTTGAGACTGAAAAAGTTCAAGGACTAATAAGGAAAGTTATTGATCGCTTCGGCCGCCTTGACATTCTTATAAATAATATAGAACGAGGAGGCTGGCCTGTAGTCCATGGTAAGTATATCCAGGAACAGTGGGATCTTGAAATGGCTACGACTCTTCGCGCCAAATGGTGGGTTTTTGATTCAGCCCTCCCCTATCTCAAAGCTTCAGAAAATGGCGTAGTTATAAACTTTTCCTCTATTGCCGGTATTACCGGCAGGTCAGGGCCTGCAAGCCTTATTTTTAATGATGGATATGCGGCGGCAAACAGGGGGATATCCCTCCTCACAGAAACATGGGCACGTATTGGAGCACCTCAGGTCCGTGTAAATGAAATAATGCTGGGGATTGTTGAGACCAGACATGGTGAAAAAACAAGAGGGTGGGAGCTGTTAGACCAAGAACAGCGCAAATCGCTGATTAATCACACACTGCTTGAACGAACAGGGACTATTGGGGATGTAGTTAATGCCGTTCTATTTGTTGTTAAGGATGCACCGTTTATGACTGGAAGTGTAATTAAGATTGATGGAGGCTATACTCTTGGCGGAGAAAAAGTTCAACCAATGCCAAAGGGAGTTGTATAACGGTTCACGGTTGTCGGTTCACGGTTCACGGTTAAAATACTTCAGTCGTTGCATAGTTCATTGAAACCGACAACCGTGAACTGTGAACAGTGAACAGTTACCTGTTTCTTATGGATTTTGCCTTAATACCCCAAAGGAAATATTTTACCCATTCAAAACCCAGCTTCATCAATTTCACATCATCTTTTTTTACTTTTTTTAAAATTTCATATTTTATCTTGTATCTTTTCAAGAAGCTGCTGTTAAACAAAAAATCGCGAAAAAGGTCTATGTTATATGTAGCCATAAAAGCCATTTTCCCTTTAGAGCCGGTTGAGCCTTCCCTGCCCCATGGATCAGCCTGAAACAAACTCTTTAACTCAGACCATCTGATAGTCATTTTGTTATATATTACTGCATCCTGGTCCTTTGCCCATGATTCTGTCGTCCACTGTTCGCTTTCATACTGCCCAAGGCAAAAGTCAGGAGGTCTGAAAAAATGAATTAGATTTGTTTTTTTTGTTTTAGCATCATAAATAACGCCCTGTTCTATAGGAAACGTACGGCAACTATCTGGACGGTCTGAATAAACCAGGCAGCCCGATGCAGTTAAAAAAGGGCATGTCCTCTCTTCATTTTCCGACATACGAAGAAGTACATCAGGGAAAAAACTGGAATCACGCATAACAATATCTACATATTTTTCAACAAACTTATCCGAAGTGATTCCAAGTTTATTTTTTAGTCTTACGACATCATATGGATATAAAAAAAGGTTGAGATTCCGGCAGCATTTATTAAAACAAGAAAGTCCCGGGTGGCATTGAAATGAAAAAGTATCATTTTTTTCAAGCCTTCTGCCGGCTATCTTATCAAGGGCATCTATATCTAAATTTTTCATAACTCGTAACTACTCAGGTTGTCAGGTTCACTGTTTTTTTAAATGAATTTTGTAATGATTGAATGGACTTTCCTTCTGTTTGACCGGCTATTTTTCAAAATCAAAAACAGTGTCCAGCTCCTCGTCTGTGATGTCGAATACCTCATTGTGAGGCGGGAGCTTTTCCAGCTTAAAAAACTCAGGCAAGCGGTCATCAGCCGCTGTAAAGCCTGCCTGCCTGTTAAAATCCCTTTCCATTTTAAGGACCCTTTGCCCCAGAGAAGCGATATCATCACCGGTCAATGAAAGACCATATACTTTGCGTTGAGCATATCGACAACGGAAATCCTGCCGGAGTTGGCGCATTTAGTGCCTCCGAGCAAACCGGGGGCAAAAATGAGTTTGTTGTTCGGCCCGATAGGAGAGCAGGTCGGCTCCACCTCGCCTAACAGGATCGCAGATGTTAATCCTCTTCCTCCAAGACCTTGATAAGCTTCAGGAACATCTTCTTTTTTGACCGAAAGGTCAGACATGTTCACCCTAATAATTTTAAACATAGCAACCTCCTCATATTATAAATATCAGAGCCTAAAAAACGTGTAAAAATATGTCACAACAAGGCTGTTATCGCAAGGTAAAACAAGAAAAAGTCAAAGAGATAGTTCAACCTTGACATAATAATCTATCTTTACGATAAATTAAATATTCCGTCTGATAGAATAAAAATCGTTATGGTGAACGGAAGGGAGTGGTTAACATGGCTGCCGTTAGTAAACCGCACAGCATCAGCATTCGCATATTTGGTTTCCTCCGTCATTATATGGATACGCGGGGACTCTCATATGCCTTTGATAAAGATATCGACGCCAAAGGTGAGCCGGCATACGAAATTGCTGTGGAACTTCATATACCGCCCAAAAAAATCGAGGCGGTTTTTATAAACGGAAGTGTAAAAAATATCTATGATTCCGTGTTTCCCGGCGACCGGGTGGCCTTTATTCCATATGGAACACCGGGGCCATATCGTGTTTTTCTGGGCATGGCCAGAAAAAATATAGAACGTGAGCGCCATGAAAAAACCCTGGCAAACAGCAAGGGGCAAAAGTGAGCGCCAAGATGCAGATAAACATACAAGAACTTATTCGCTCAAAGTCTAAAAAGGTCAATGAATATGTCTTTGAAATGCATAAATAATAGGGGTCAGGTGTAAGGTCCCTGAACTGACGTTTTCGAAACAGTTACTTGTGCCAACCTTGATGTCCTGGGATAGGAAGTGTCACATTTCCGGAGCGAGGTGGAAGTAGATTTATGGAGTGTAAGTCCCCTATACGTGAACTCTCTCCAACCCCGCTTTGCGCAGTCCGTCGAGCAGCATCTCCACATTTTCATCCGAAAAGAACTGCCGGCGCATCAGTTCACGGGTATGCGTTGCGAAATTCGCGTTCACAGTCAGCAGTTCCCTGACGGCCGCCTCGGCATTTTTCTTCATGCCTAACTGTCCCAGCGCGGCTGCCCGTGATAACGAATCCAGACATAAGCTTGGTGTTTTTATACGCATCGCCTCGTTCAAGGCCTCCCGGTACCGGCCCTGACGATAGTAATTCATAAAAACTGCTGCATGATAGAGCGGAGGATGGTGCGGATTCAGGCGCATCCCTTTTTTCACCAGCAACATGCCGCGATCCCATTCACCGACAAGCGCAAGGAGGAAACCGCAGGCCGCAACCACGCTGGCGTTATTTGGATTGAGTGAGAGCGCCTGTTCTGCTTCACTAATGACCAGGGCGCGTTCTCCTTTGAAGTAATAAACGGTTGCCATTGTAAAGCGGGCCTGTTGACATTGAGGATCAAGGAGAACAGCGTGCTGAGCCAGGTCTTCAGCCCGTTCCAGGGCATCCTTCTCAGCTCTCATCCTCACATATTCCAGGTTATACCAATCGGCCAGCATTGCCAAGGTTAAGGGGTGGTCCGGATCGATCTGAATCGCGTATTCCAGGGCATCCTTTGCTGCCTGGCGTGCTTTTTCTGAAAATACGTTAACATAGTGATAATGTAAAAGGATGGCCTCGTAGATTTTGAGGTTTTTTGTGGATTTTGCCACCGTGCGCCGGATTAATCTCCGCGGAATAATCCCGTGTTGGTCGGCCAAAACCGCGGCAACCTGGTTGGCAATCTTGTCCGAGAACGTGAGCAGGTCGCCAACATTCTTCTTCTTTTCATACGTAACCCCCCATAACGTGCCGCCGGTGGATGCGTCAACCAGCGTCAGCGTAACTCTGACCTTATACCTGTGTTTATGCACGCAACCGCCAAGCGCAAAGTCGGCCCCGTATTTCCGACAGATAGCTCGAAGATCGACAAATTGCCCCCGCAGCCTCTTCCTTGACAAGGGACCGATAATCAAAAAGTCCGGAAAGCGCGTCATGGCCACTACCAGCATCTCCGCCAACCCGTCGGCAAAGTAGACCCGATCCTGATTGTCCGTTAGAAGGTCAAAGGGCAGCACGACAATGCCCGGGCCTTCCGGCAATGCCAGTATCGGATCTTCTCTGCCTGCAGAAGATGAGGCCCGCGCTGTTGAATTGTCTTTGATTGGATTTGTGTCATTGGCTTGAAAAACCGGCACGTAAGTGCCTTTGGGTATGAGAATCCAAATAGCATCCTGACGACCTTGATGTTGATAGTAATAGGCCAGGGCATGGCGTACGCGCATAGCCTCTACACGGACAATGGGGTCTTCTGTCGGGTCAAAGTCCGGACGACGCCCCAGCGCCTCGGTTCCGATAGTGTACTGCTTAATTTGATCCTGACGGCCGGCCACGGTTTCTTCTACTGCAAACCGCAGGAAACGGCGGATTTGCTCGGCCCCGGCGAATTTGGGGCTCGATAGAATCCGTTCCAACTCTTCCCGGATGGCCTGAGGGGAAAACCGCGTGCTTTTGCTCCCCGGGGTTGCCGGTTCAGGATGCGGTTTGGAAGAACTCATCAGGAGATATCCTTGCTTTGCTCAAGGCAGTAACAAGTAAAACCTGCTTGTTACGTAACGAATAGGTAACATATTACCTCCATGTTACTTCTCATTTCCCGCAAACTTCCTTAATATATTGGTAAGTCTATTTGTGTAAATTTATTCTTATTGGAAACAAAAACAAGTATGCAGTGGATCAAGCTGTCGGTTAGCATTCGAGCCAGGGGAGACGATTTTGCTGTAAAGCACAGATTCCGAAAAAAGTCAATCTTTATCCGTATGAAGGGCAGGGCGATTGCATCAAAATTTGGCACAATTTTTGATTCTAAATAAATCAATAGGTTGCAAATACCGTTTCAAAAATAAGCACTGATAAGCTGCTTGCTGCATTACGTAACTATTTGATTTTTAAAGGTCTAAAGTTTTGATGCAATTGCCCTGGTATGAAGGGTCTAATTAAATCACGACATTTTTGTAGGAATGAATATTTTCAATAAGTTACGGCCTAATGTAACAAAATAGGACTAAGCAATGGAATCAACCGACTTGACGAGAATTTTTGCTGTTGTCACGGTACTGACACTAATAATATATGCTGATCCAGGCACAGCAGGTGGCGGGTCTGCAGGAGTTGCAGAAGACACAGCTCTTGTGAATCTTCCTGTTGATGAGATAGCAGATGAGTTCAAAAAGATACGCGGGATAAAAGGTCATTTTGACGGTGGGGCATGGAACGATGAAGTGGACAAATGGATGAGCCGCAAACACAGACTCATGATCGAGCTCGGTCTGCGCCTTGCCGGCGGTAAATATAAAAAAAGCGATATCATCAAACTGCTTGATCCACCTGATCGGATTGTAGGGAAAGGCGACTATCTATTTGAACTGATAATCAGTCAGAATCGATACGATCCGTTGACAGCAGCCTCATATGAATTCCTGGTTTATTATTGGCGCGGGAGGCATGATTTCTTGTTTTTCACATGTCAGGACGGCGTTATTATTAATTCGGGCTGGTGGTATGCCGGCGAATAAGAAAACAAAAGGGGGATAAAGAACATGAAATACATACGAACAATCGTTGCCTTGAGTCTTATACTGGTTTTGACAGGGACAGGTGAAAACGCTCTGTCCGGCGAAGTCGATTCCATTGGGCATAACTCGGTATCTCTAAAGAAGATTAAGTTCTTCCGTGTCTATTTCGATAACCTAGGGACTGCCCACGATATTGTCATCGCAATGGATGCAGTTGAATCCAAGTACGAAAAGGGTTACGTGATAGTGCAAGTGACCAATAACGAGGAATACAAGCGGTTGCGCAAGACGGGCCTGAAGATAGAGAAAATTGCCGACCCCTTTAAAGATAAAATTGAAGCGATCCAACAGGCTGCCCTGCTTGAAACCACCGGAATACCCGGCTATCCGTGCTATCGAACCGTGGAGGAGACCTTTGCCACTGCGGAGTCCATTGCTGCCAACCATCCTGATCTTGCCACGTGGACCGATGAAGGCGACTCGTGGGAAAAGGAAAACAGCTTGGGCGGATACGACATGAAGGTCCTGTGCCTTACCAACTCTGCCATCGCCGGCCCCAAGCCGAAGATATTCTTAACGAGCGACATCCACGCACGAGAATACACTACTGCCGAGCTGGTTACCCGTCTCGCCGAGTACCTGGTGGATAACTACGGCACGGATGCTGATGCTACATGGATGCTGGACCATCATGAAATCCATATGATGCTTCACGCAAATCCTGACGGCCGCAAGCAGGCGGAAACCGGATTATCATGGCGCAAAAACACCAACGACAACTACTGCACCTTCTGGCCCAACTCCCGGGGCGCAGATCTAAACCGGAACTTCGAGTTTAAATGGAATTGCTGCGGCGGCTCAAGCGACTCCGAGTGCGACTCTACCTATCATGGTCCCTATGCCGCATCAGAGCCTGAGACCAATGCTGTCCAGGACTATGTATTTGATCAATTTTCCGATCAGCGGGGCCCCAATGACAACGACCCTGCACCGCTTGATGCCACCGGCCTCTATATAGATGTCCACAGTCATGGTCGATTGGTCTTGTGGCCCTGGGGGTGGACACCCGACCCGTCACCCAATGCCACACAGCTTCAAACACTGGGACGTAAGTTCGCCTACTTTAACGGACACGAACCCAAACAGGGTTACGGGCTCTATCCAACGGATGGAACTACCACAACGTTTACCTATGGAGAGCTGGGGATCGCGTCCTATACCTTTGAACTGGGGACAGAGTTTTTTGAGGACTGCTCCTACTTTGAAAATAACATCCTGAATGGGAACACGCTTGCCCTTCTCTATGCCATCAAGGTTGCAAGGACCCCCTATATGACACCGGCCGGGCCTGAAGCCATTAATTTAGCCCTCGACATTTCCTCAAGCGTACCCTCCGGAACCATTGTCACCTTAAGCGCTACGATGGATGACACCCGTTACAATAACAGTAACGGCACCGAGCCATCGCAAAACATAGCCGCGGCAGATTACTATGTGGATGTGCCACCTTGGGTTACAGATCCTACGCCGGTTGCAATTCCCATGTCCCCATCAGATGGAAATTTAGACAGCACAGTAGAATCTGTTGAAGCTGCCATTGATACCACCGGATGGAGTGAAGAACAGCATATCATCTTCGTGCGCGGGCAGGACACAGACAGCAACTGGGGCCCTTTCAGCGCCATTTTTCTCACCATCGAGAACCAGCCCTGTAACGATAGCAGCGAATGTGACGATGGTCTGTTCTGCAATGGCGCCGAAACCTGCGTGGACAATATCTGCCAACCGGGAACCGATCCGTGTCCGGGCCAGCAGTGTAACGAAGACTTCGACCAGTGTGTGGCCGCTCCGGTTTTCGAAGATGATTTCGAGTCCGGTAACGCCCAGGGGTGGAATTTGTATGCCCCTGGCAGCACTGCGAGTACCGGAGACTGGGTGATAGGCGATCCCATTGGCACGGTTTCGGTAAGTGACCAGGCCCAACCCGAGGATGCCTATGCAGGCACCGGATGCATCTTTACTGCGCAGAACAGCTCACTTGGCGTCGATGACGTGGATGGCGGCGTGGTCTATCTGGTATCGCCGGTCATCGATCTGAGCGCTGCCGATTCCGCTGAGCTGGAGTATGTACGATGGTTTTACAACCGGGATACGGGCGAGGATTCGGGTGATTTTTTCGTGGCCCAGGTCTCGGATGACAACGGAATCAACTGGATCGATGTGGAAACGCTCGACACCAGCCAGAGTGCCAATACCTGGACACCGAAGACCTTTATGCTCGAAAGCTACATCAGCCTTACCAGCACGGTTCGGGTGCGCTTTGGGGCCGCAGACGGTCCCTCACTGGGCAATATCATCGAAGCCGCACTGGACAATGTGAAGGTATGGGCCTATGGCGGCTGCGAAACCGATCCAGACTGTGACGACGGCCTGTTCTGTAATGGGGCCGAGACTTGTGACAGCGGGACCTGTCAGGCCGGTACCGATCCCTGTCCGGGGCAGCTCTGCGACGAGGCCGGGGATACATGCGTGGACTGCCTCGGAGACGGTGACTGTGATGACGGGGTGTATTGCAATGGGGCCGAGACCTGTGTCAGCGGTGTCTGTCAGCCCGGCGTAAATGTGGAATGTGATGACAGTATCGCCTGTACCACTGATTCGTGCAATGAAGGCACCGACACCTGCGATAACATCCCGGTTCAAGCGTATTGCGATGATGGCGTGTTCTGTAACGGGGCTGAAGTCTGTGATACCGTACTGGACTGTCAGGCCGGCAGCGATCCTTGTCCGGGGCAGTACTGTGACGAAACAGGGGATACGTGCTATGACTGCGAAACCAATCCGGACTGTGACGACGGCCTGTTCTGTAACGGTGCGGAAATTTGTGTCAGCGGGACTTGTCAGCCGGGTTCACCGCCTAATTGCGATGACAGCGTGGGTTGCACGGACGATTCGTGCAACGAAGTCACTGACTCGTGTGACAACATAGCGAACGATAGCAATTGTGACAACGGGTTATTCTGCGATGGGACTGAGACCTGTGATCCGCTGCTGGATTGCCAGTTGGGTATCGATCCTTGTGATGGGCAAGCCTGCGACGAGGACAATGATAGTTGCGTTGAGTGTGGAAATGGAATCTGTGAGGAAACCTATGGAGAACATTGCAGTAATTGTCCACAAGACTGTCCCGGTGATGGTTTCAAAGGAGAATGCTGTGGCAATGGAATATGTGAGAAGTTTGAAGGTAAAAGAGGCACCTGCCCGGAAGATTGCGGATAAAACGATATAAGTCTTCAAAATAAAATGGGGTATGCGGGATGATCAAATATCCTGCATGCCCTATTTTTTTATATCGTGAAGGTGACGCCCTTGGGCACATGTCCCGGGTCGGACCAACGACCGACACAAAAACGCCGGACCCGAAGCAAGGGTGAGGTGGATTTCATGCGTCAGGGCCGGCTGTGCCACCCCGTGAACGGTTACTAAATATGAGCACCAGACAGACTCTGTTCAGGCGCTCGCGACGGATTGCATCGACGGCTGAAGGGGTGCTTACTGATTCGCCGCTTCATCATCCTTTAGCAGACGGTCGATAACCCTCGCAAAATATTCCGCGGGATAAGCACCTTTTATAGCCACGCCATTGACGAGAAATGCGGGGGTCCCTGTCAGTTTGTGTTTTGCGGCATGTGCCTGCTCGGATTGTATTTGTGTTGCAATTTGCTTTGAATTTCGATCCTTCTCAAACCGTTCCATATCAAGTCCCAAATCACGAGCAAACCCTGTGAATATCTTTTCATTTAGTTTTGAAGAGTTCTTGAAGAGAAGGTCGTGATATTCCCAGAATTTGTCCTGTCTATCAGCAGCCAAAGCCGCCTTTGCCGCCGGCAATGCCTGTTTGTGGAAACTCAGTGGATTATTCTTGAACACGACTCTGACCTTGTCAGGGTACCTCTGCATGACCAGGTCAACGGTTTTGGCTCCCTTGGCGCAATAGTGGCATTGAAAGTCGGTGTACTCAATAATCGTAATAGGGGCATCAACAGGACCCTTTGCAGGGCAATTATCTGAAATATCGTCTTCTATCCGGTTTTTAAAGCTTTCTTCCAGAGCCCTTTTCTGTTTTTCCTCCTGCTGCTTTTTCTTTTGCTCTCTTGCATACTTCACTGCCGTGTCATGAATTAATTTCGGATTTTCTTTGATGACATCTCTGACGATCACTTTTACTTCCTCTTCACTAAGCTTAAGCGCACATGCCGAAGCTGTGGTCAGGAGAAAGATAATGATACCCAGCAAACTGATAAGCCTCATCAACATTTTTTTCATTGAATCATATCTCCTCTAAGTCCTCAGAAAAACTACAGATATTCACATCGTCAAGCTGCGAGTTCCTGCCGTGACTGACGCTGAGTGAAATTCAAAACTCAAAAATATACTTAGCACGGGCTAATCCTATGGGTCAATAAGTTTTGCAACAAGTATGCTTGTTTCCGGCAGAAGTTGTAATAAATGCCCTGCTTGGCCATCAGTTCTTCGTGTGTGCCTGTTTCTCTATGGTCGGCGATAAAAGCATTGAGAAGAATCGGTGCATACCAAAAGGGCGATGAGCGCAAATATCATCTTAAATCAAATGGGTTTAACTTTGAAAAAATACTTGGACGAGTTGCAGAATTGTTGGACTTAAAACCTGAGCAGGTATTGGCCGTCGGGAAATATAAAAAGACGGTTGCGGCTCGCAGTTTGCTCTGTTTCTGAAGATTTCGCAACCCGCAGTCAGTTTAGCGGTTAAACGCGGAGAGCAATTGGTTATACGCTGTAATTACTCGTTAAAAGCTTAACAGTAACTTATAAACTAATGTACATCCCTAAAGTCTGTACTCTTCAACGATCCTGTCCATCCGCTGAGTCTCAAAACCGCACTGCCACAAGCTTGTAAGCCCTACTTACTGTTTTCTTGCTTTTTTGTTGCAATACGGGAGAGGTGCGTTTATCCTTAGCTTACAAAACTTATGACTGTCGAGTATAAAAGAACCAGTTTTTCGCTTATACTATACATGTATTGTGGTATACACCCATTGTACCACTTCGGTCCCACCGTTGGGTACAATGGGGGGATAGTAATTTTCTCCATTGTGTTTGTCCAGGAATCCATAATCAAATGGTAGGTCAATTCTGATGAGCGCTATAGGTTTTTGAGGAAATGCTGTGCGGTTTTCTGCTGAACTGAAAAAGCTCGTTCTTTTTGCCATAACAGGCTTGGCCCTGCTGGGATCCGCGCCGATATGCCCGGCGCAACAGGAAGAATCAAGGCCAAAGCGGGTTTTGGTACTTTATACTTACGAACACGGCTCGCCATGGGAAACGGTCATAGATGATAGCCTGCGCACCACACTTAAGTCAAAATCCACCGCACCCATCGAATTACATGTCGAACACACGGATCGGGTGGCTCACCCGAATGACGTAATACAAGAGAAACTTGTCGATTTGTACCGGCGCAAGTATTCATACCCGAAAATGGACGTCATTATCGGGTATGGTGATGAAGTCACTGACATTTTGCTCAAGTACGGCGATGAATTGTTCCCAGAAATTCCGATCATTCTTGTAACTGTCGAACAAAAAACCGTGCAGCGAGATTTGTTGAAACCCAACATGACTTCTCTGTTATGGGGGATAGATATAAAAGGCACGGTAGGGCTCATTCAAGAGATACTGCCTGAAATCCGGCATCTATTTGTCATTTCGGGTTCCGCGGTAACCGACCGAGCATTGATCAAACTGACTCGTGAAGCATTGGCTGGATATAAGGGCGGGTTAGAAATCTATTACCTGACTGACATTACCAAGGCGGAGCTTCTCGAAAAAGTCACACAATTACCGAAACACTCAGTTCTCTATTATTTGGCATTCGGCCGGGATGCCGATGGTAAAACTTTTGTTCCTCACGAGGTAATGGCCACTGTTTCCGAAAGAGCCAACGCACCCACGTTCGGCCTTGTTAATACTTATCTTGGGCATGGGATAGTGGGCGGCCTTTTGGTTAGCGCCGAGTTTCAGGGGCAAAGATGTGCCGATATTGCATTACGCATCCTTGACGGCCAATCCCCGATAGATATCCTTCCCGTGCGAATGCTCAACGTTCCCAAATTTGACTGGCGTCAGTTGAAACGTTGGGGTATCAGCGAGGACCGTTTGCCGTCCGGCAGTATCGTCGAGTATAAAGTGTGGTCACTATGGGAGGAACGCAAACGAGAGATTATTGCTGGAATCGCAGTAATCATCTTCCAAGCCTTGATCATAGTGAGTCTTTTCATACATCGGGCCAGGCGCAACCGGGCTGTTGAGGCATTAACGTATGAAAAAACGCGTCTTGCGGAAGCGCAGCGGATTGCCCATCTCGGCAATTGGGAGTGGAACATTGTTACCAACAAGCTGAGCTGGTCGGGTGAGGTTTACTGGATTTTCGGCATCGAGCCCAATGAGTTTGGGTCCACCTGCGAAGATTTTCTGGACATGGTTCATCCCGATGACCGAGAGGCCGTGGATCATGCCGTTCACAAGGCCTTGGCTGATCCCAATGTGTGTTACAAGATCGAACACCGGATAGTGCGGCCGGATGCCTCAGAGCGCATCGTTCACGAGATGGGTGAAGTCACTTTTGATGATGACGGCAGACCGATTTTGATGATTGGCACGGTGCTGGACATCACCGAGCGAAAAAGGATGGCAGAGCAGTTGGAAGAACGGCTCGAGGAGATCGAGAAGCTGAGGCAACGACTCGAGGAGGAAAGCACGTTTCTTCAGAAAGAAATCAAGCTGGAACATAATTTCGAAAACATCATCGGAAACAGCAACGCCCTCAAGGCTTTGTTGCTCCAGGTGGAACAGGTGGCCCGTACCAATTCGGGTGTGTTGATTCTCGGTGAAACCGGCACGGGTAAAGAACTTATTGCCCGGTCCATCCATAGCACCAGCCTGCGCAAACATCGTCCCCTGATAAAAGTCAACTGCGCAGATCTGCCTCCGAATCTCATCGAAAACGAGCTATTCGGCCATGAGAAAGGGTCCTTTACCGGTGCTATTAAAAGGCATAAGGGGCGCTTCGAAGCAGCCCATGGCACCACCTTGTTTCTGGACGAGATTGGCGAGCTGCCGCTGGAATTACAAACCAAGCTGCTCAGGGTCTTAGAGTCCGGTGAGTTTGAACGGGTGGGCAGTTCCAAAACGTTCAAAGTGGATGTGCGCATCATAGCCGCGACCAACCGTGATCTTGAAGCAGAGATACAAAAAGGGCGGTTTCGTGAAGATCTCTGGTACCGGCTCAGCGTATTTCCCATTACAGTGCCCCCCCTGAGGCAGCGAAAAGAGGATATCCCTTTATTAGTAAGCTTCTTTCTCAAGCGATTCAATAAAGAAATGGGCAAGACTATTACCTCCGTGCCAAAGGCCATTATGGATAGTTTACTGGCATACCACTGGCCCGGCAATGTCAGGGAATTGAAGAACGTCATCGAACGGGCCGTCATCACCACCCACGGAACAACATTGAAGCTGATGTGCAAATTCAAATTGGAGAAAGAAAAGGCAGGCCCGAAACCCCAGGGCAAGGGACTCGCAGATATAGAATATCAGTTTATACTTGAAACCCTTGAGAAAACCAGGTGGAAAATCGAAGGGCCTGGTGGCGCCGCCCAGATCCTTGAGCTAAAGCCCAGCACGCTACGTTATCGGATGAAAAAGCTGGGCATCCAACGACCTTGATGCCGCCCTTGCATTCACTCCACCAGAAGCAAATTCCCCGCAGCATCCCACCATTATCTGCGGAACCCACTAATAGTTGAGGGCATTCCAGGTATTTCCACCTCCCCAACTCTCTCCGGAACCTCAAATAAATCTTGTCCTTTCAATATATTAAATAAATTTTATAGGGCACAAACCCAGGTCGGCATCAAAATTGCTTATATTGGATGTTAAAGAGCCGAAAAAAAGAGACCTAAACGGTTTGCAACTCAACCATATCACCCACGGGGAGGGCTTGAAGTGATAGAAAATGCGGAGCGCCTTTCCTTATCTTTTGGGCTGAAGAGCAGAGTCCAGATCAACTTGAAAGGAGGTGATGGTGATAGAAGTAGCGCAGCGAATTAAAATGAAGAATAAAGATACAAGAGATTAAAGTATATCATCTTAGGGTCGGTCGTTTTTGTTTGTCTAAACAATTGAGAATCAAATAACAGAAAGGAGAAAATATTATGCGTACTATTATCAAATCCCTGTTGTGCTTAGCTCTATTGATGGCCTTGATTGGCACGGCCAATGCTGAGGGTCCACCCACTGACCTTATCGGTAGCTGGCAATGCAAGGTGGGTGATGACGTCGTCTTTTTGGTAAACTTCAACCAGGGAGGCACCCTAACCGCCAGCGGTCCGGACCTCACCACCAGCGTGTATTACGGCGACTGGAAACGGACGGGGCTCAACACCTTCGAGTCGAAGGACTTTGCTTTTATTATCGACACAGAGTGTATTCTGGAGACCGACACAAGCATGACGATGTCGGATAACGACAACTTTGACGCCGTGGCCACAATCTCCGATTCCTGCAATGGGACAGAGGTGGTCTCATTCACCTGTACGAGGACCAAGATTTAGTTTGCCAACTTCGTCTCCATTTCGTTAGCTCCGAAATGACGAAAAGCTGATTTTCTTAGAGTCAGACCCCTCAAGTAAAGGGCAAAAAGGGGACGGTTCTCTTTTTTTGAAATCTCAACGATCCATTTTGATGAGAGCCGCGGTTAAAAGCACAGCGGGCAATGGATAAAGTGGTCTATGGATGGCAACGCCGCGACTCAACCCGTTGCAGGCGGCAGCATAACGCCCGCGGAGGATAAGAAGTCCCAACAACGTGTCGTGGTGAAACGGGGCAGAGGCTTCCCTGCCCCGTTCATACCATCTGATATCCCGCGCCGTAATGGAGTTGATCGACTTGAAACGCTTTTTGCTGTTTAAATGGGGGGTTTACATTTCGCTCTTCGTAGTCGTACAATATGGTCATGAGCGACCAGGCTGGCCGTCCTGTTCGAGGATTCGCCCGACAAGCTGCCATGCCAGGATCGGTCATTCTGACCAGCGGATGGAAGGGCTACGATACTCTCTCTCACTGCGGCTACACCCGAAAGAAAACCGTGCTTTCTGACTCCGGTGACCCAGCACATGTTGCCTTGCCTGCTGTCCATTATGTGTGGCTTCCCTAAAGGGGGTCTGTCCCTATCATTCCTAATTATTTTACTATTTTTTATCATTTCTGGACAGATGAGGGTATGATAATGTTAAGGCTGAACAAAAGCAAATCGTTAACTTTAATGACCTTTACGGTGGTAATGGTCATGATGTCGGTCTTTTTTTCAATTACTACAGAGGCAGCAAGTCTCAATTGTTCTTCACGCACAACCCTTGAAGAGCTGTTCGACTGTATCAAAGCCCAGATGCGCCTCAGAGACGATGGCTATACTGCCCCCACCGCCCAGCAACTGGCAGACCTGCGTATCGTGATGGGACAGATGCTGGACAGCCAGACCACCGTTACCATGCCCTCCAGCATCTCCGGCATCATGGAGTTTCAAAGATTTATTGATTCCGACAACGGCGAGACATATTCCGTTCTCATGGAGGTGGAAGATGCTGACAGGACTCCGAATGCGGGACGTCCATAAATAAGTAAATCATGCGTAAAAGATAGTCATTTACTTATTTATGGACGTCCCGGATATTTCCAACGTCCCGGATATTTCCAAGCTGATAGAATCAGTTCCAACTCTTCCCGGATGGCCTGAGGGGAGAACTGTGTGCTTTGGCTCCCCGGGGTTGCCGGTTCAGGATGCGGTTTGGAAGAACTCATCAGGAGATATCCTTGCTTTGCTTAAGGGCTCGGTCAAAAACAACTTGGTAGAATTTGCGCCCGAATTTGCCGTAGATTTAATCGATCTAATTGAGCAAAACCTCAGGAATAGCGAGCTATTTCGAGGACTTTTGCGATTGAAGATCGGTTAAAGATATGGTGAAGTCGGGATGCAAAAATGCCAAGTTATTTTTGACCGAGCCCTAAGGCATTAACGAGTAAAACCTGCTTGTTACGTAACGATTAGGTAACATGCTACCTCCATGTTACTTCTCATTTCCCGCAAACTTCCTTAATTTATTATTAAGTTTAGGAGTGTAAATTTATTCTTATTGAAGACAAGCTGTCGTTTACCATTCGCCCCAGCAGAGACGGTTTTTGGAGTAAAGCCCAGATTCCGAAAAAAATCTATCTTTATCTATTATATTCTGCACGGCTGTAGACTGGGGGCGAAATAAAATATCTAACCCTTGCTATTGTTATATAAAAACAAAAAGGAGATTAATTATGAGGAACAAAGGAATTCTATCGTTTTTTGTGCTCTTGACCCTGGCAGTTATCCTGGCAATGCCGGGTCAGAGTGAGGCTTTTGATGCAAAGTTTGTAGGTACGTACTTTGCTGCCGGCGAAACCGGCGTAATCGGCGAAGACCCGGTAGACAGTTCGCTTATTGTTACAATTAACAAAGACGGTAATTGCAGTGTCATTTATTCGATACAAGGCACAACTTTGTTTGGAGACGCGTTTACCGACGAACAAGGCGTGTGTAACCAAACCGGATCTGGTGAGCTTTCATGCAAAATGCTTGCTTTTGACTATTTGCCTCCTTGCAAAGCACGCCCTGATGGAGAAGTCCTTGCCAACACCGTAGACAACTTTGTTATCACGTTCGATTCCGGATTCCAAGAAATCAGCATAACGGCATCTGGTATGGGTTATCCTCCGGACGTGAATCCGCTTGATCCCGGCGGTGCAACACCTGTCTTTGAGTTTGCCGGCAGCTTCGAAGGAGAATGCGTTACAGTCCCCTGAACCTCGGCATAGAGTGATACTCTGAAGCCGATACTTGGTATAATAGCAGCGGGTTAGTTCTATTTTGTCACATTAGGTCGTAACTTATTGAAAATATTAATTCAATCCCCCTCCCCCTTGCGGGGGAGCATTAGGGGGGTGATCAGCTTGAAAAAGTGTAAACTACCTTTTGGCTCTTATGACGGAATCAACCGACTTGACGAGGATTTTTGCTGTTGTCACGGTACTGACACTAATAATATATGCTGATCCAGGCACAGCAGATGGCGGGTCTGCTGAAGACACAGCTCTTGTGAATCTTCCTGTTGAAGAGATAGCAGATGAGTTCAAAAAGATACGCGGTACAAGAGGTCATTGAACCTGGTGAGGATTTTTGGGTACAGTATTATGACGGCTCAACCTAGCATACGGTAGCAACCTATGTCTGTGGCGCTGATTTTAACAATGGAGAATTCTACAACAAAACCATATACATTGATGAAGTGAACTATGCTTTTCCAGCAGATATGAAAATCAAATTCATGTGTGATGCCAGTGATAACAGAGATGACGTTTACATCGATGAGATAAGGCTGTCGGCCAAGTAAGACTCATTAATTTCTCTAACATTCGGCAATGAGAGAGGGGGTGGTTGAAATGAATGTTTAGAAAGCACAATGTGCGGCGGAAAACCATTTTCACCCTAACCGAGGGGCTTAGCCCTCTAACAAAGGAGAACAGTTATGCCAAAATGTGTGATGACGTATCTGACAATCTTAAGCGTTGCCATGTCGCTCGTAGCGTCAGCAGCTGGTGCTGCTGACTACGAATTCGAAACGCTTGTCATCCCGGGTGTTGCACCGGTTGCTCAGAATATCAACAATCAGGGGCAGATCGTGGGGGGCTACACCGATGCCTCAGGCGCTTCCCGCGGGTTTCTTATCGATGACGGCGTCTTTACACCTATCGCCTTCCCTGGAGCTGATAGGACCGTTGCCAACAGTATCAATGAGGAGAATACCATCGTCGGCCGTTTTATTGTCGACGACGAGACCCATGGATGGATCCTTAAAAATGGCCATTTTACTCAGATTGACTTTCCCGGCGCGGATCACAGTTGGGCCTTTGACATCAACAACCGAGGCGACATCGTGGGCAACTGGTGTGAGGATGACGAGATCCCCCTTTGCCAGTTCAACCTCAATGATGAAGTATTGCACGGCTGGCTAATGAACAATGACGGATTTGCCTCTATCGACTTCCCAGAGGCTGCGCATACGTTTGGTCTCGGCATCAATGAGCATGGCGAGGTAGTGGGACAATATTATGACATTGATCTTGTTGGGTTTGGATATAAGCGCGATGCGGACGGGGTCTATCACACTATTGATGTACCCGGCGCAATCGAATCCGAGGCACATCGGATCAACACCAGAGGAGACGTTGCGGGGCTCTATTTCACGCCAGAAGGGGGCATCCACGGCTACTTGATGGATATGGACGGTGGCTTGGTCACCATCGATTTTCCCGATGCTGCCCACACTGCTGTTTTGGGCATGAACGACCACGGCGACGTGGTGGGGATTTATTTCGACGCCGACTTCAATAATCAGTCCGCCTTCATTGGGAACCGCGTCGAGTAGCAACAGGAAAGTCGATTCCAGAGCAGACAGGGGTTAGTATCTTCATTCTTGACAACGATAATCCGTGTGTGAAGAATGAAGACCTTACCCCTGTCCTTGTTCCCTGTCCTTGTTCTTGTATCCTTGGAATAAAGGAGGTTATGATAATGTTAAGGCTAAACAAAAGCAAATCGTTAACTTTAATGACCTTTACGGTGGTAATGGTCATGATGTCGGTCTTTTTTTCAATTACTACAGAGGCAGCAGTTCTCAATTGTTCTTCACGCACGACCCTTGAAGAGCTGTTCGACTGTATCAAAGCCCAGATGCGCCTCAGAGACGATGGCTATACTGCCCCCACGGCCCAGCAACTGGAAGACCTGCGTACCGTGATGGGACAGATGCTGGACGGCCAGACCATCGTTACCTTGCCCTCCAGCATCTCCGGCATCATGGAGTTTCAAAGATTTATTGATTCCGACAACAGCGAAACATATTCCCTACTCATGGAGGTGGAAGATGCTGACAGCGATGGGATGATTGACCTGGGATTCGGGACCTTCATCGTATACAACGAGGCGGATAATGAGTTGAATATCGCTTCTCCTCACCCTGCCTATGACCTTAACACCGGGTATGAAAGCATCAGGATATTCAAATATACGTCTTCACGAAGTTTTTCCATGGCAGGTACCCACCGCTATGCCGGCAGCACCACCAGCCCCTGCCAGTCGAGCTACAAGATATCCGATGCCGCCCACAATGACGACTGCATGTTCTTTGGCGCCACCCAGGAGTTGGTGGACTATTACACCAGCACTGTATGGTACCAAATCCAATATCACGGGATGGGCATCGACTCCTGTGGAAATACCGATGTCTTTATATCCCACGGAGAGTACCTGCTTACACCGCCCCAGGGAGACATCGTTTACACCTTTAAAGACAACGTGCTGGCATATAATCCCGTCTGGAATGTGGAGGTAGATGGCGAAAGCAGTTGTTATTTGGACGGCGGCAGCAACACATCGGGAAGACTTATCAACGGTGTCCCTGCCGGCCAGGTATGTGATACCGCTGCATCGAACTACGGTGAAACCTTCATCCATATCGAACAGAAAATAGACTGCCGTGACGCTTCCGACTGGATAGATGCTGTAAACGACACCTTTGGCTCAGGTGTCGCCCCTGATTCTCCGAGTGATTTAATCGCTTTTGCCTATGCATGTGATCAGATGGATCCCTCCTGGCAGGATAACTCCGACAATGAAACCCAGTTCCGCATCGAAAGAAGCAGCAATGGCAGTGATTATACCGAGATAGATTCAGTAGGAGCAGATATTACCTCATACAGTGACACCACAGTGGCAGAAAATACAACTTATTGGTACCGGGTAAGGGCTTACAATTCCTATGGATATTCCGACTATTCCAATGCAGACAGTGATACAACCCCTGTATGTCCCCCTTTACCTCCTGCCGCACCTACTAGCCTGAAGGCTAAATCACGAAAATATTCAGTGGATTTTACCTGGACAGATAATTCTAATAATGAAGACGGATTCAAAATTTATAGAGGTGACAGCCCCTCAACACTTACCTTGATAGACACTGTTGGACCCAACACAACTTCCTACGAGGATACAGGGCTAACTCGCAAAACCGTCTACTATTATCAAGTATGTGCCTACAATGCCGAGGGTGAAGGTTGTTCTGCAATAATAGAAACAAAGACGAAATAGAGTAGATAACCAACAGAGTCGCATCTTAATTATTTACTATTCAATATCGAGCGTCGAATCCTTGCAATCTGCCTGACTTTCTCGAATTCGCCTTTCGATCGTTGTCAATAATTATTATTTAAGATGCGACCCCGTTGTTCCCTAAAAACCCGTGTTTGCAAAGAAAGGGGTAAAACCATGAGCGAGAAAAAACACATCGGATTTCTCCTGATCGGTGTTCTGATAACAGGCATAATGGTGCCTGCCGTTTTGGCCGCTGCTGATGATACGATAACAGCGCTTGAGCTTGTTGCCGACATTCGCGAAGATTTGAAGGAGATTGACGACCAGATTCGGAACCATAGATATCTTAGTGATCTTCAGAAAGGAAAGGTCTCTGTAGAAGCGCTTAGAGCGTTTCCTGGGCATCAATATCATACCGTGTTGAGTGATCTTCGGTCTATGGCTCTATTTGTTCAGCGGTTTGGCAACGACCCTACGGCCCGTTCCTTTTTGAATGGAGTTCTTCAAGGCGAGTTTGCAGCTATAGAGGGCATCGCTGTGTTGGCTCTAAAATTAGGGATGACTGAAGCTGATCTAAAAAAATATGAAGTCACCCCTGAAGGGTTCGGCTATGCCACATATATGGCCTGGCAGTCCGTGTATGCGTCACCCGCAGAAATTGTCTGCGGCCTCTTGGTAAACTTTCCGGCATGGGGATATAACTGTGGTCAGATGAGCAAGGCGCTTCGGGATGAATACGGATTTTCCGAACAGGATACGGTCTTTTTGGACAGCTTTGCCAACATGCCTTCCTTTGAGGACGTTGCTATAGAAATTATCCAAGACGGATTGAACCAGGGCGTTACCCCCGAAGAAATTCATCGTTCCGCCCGTCTGTTCCAGGCTTATGAAAAAATGTTTTGGGATGCCATGGCTACAATTGCAGGGATAACATAAGGGACGTACATTAGTTTATAAGTTAACGGAGTACTTAAACTATGATATCTGCTTTGCATGCCACGCCAATCAAGAATAGATGCGCCGGGTGCGCTTCATCATATTATTGCCAGAGGTATAGAACGCAAAAGGATATTTACGTAAAACCCAAACAGCCTGTTTTTCCTGGGCGCTGCTTCCAAACAATTACTTGTTAAAAGCTTAACAGTAACTCATAAACTAATGTACGTCCCGAAAGACGTCCCCGAAAGACGTCCCCGTCCCGAAAGATAGGACGAAAACGTCACGTTCGCGCGGAGTCAGAGCTTCAGCACACTGCTGGATCTCTGATAGTTCCACTTTTTCCCGTCTTATTCGCGTTTGCTGCTTGATGGCTTTGTAAATGGAGGAGGTACTGGTCGTTAAATGGCTTGGTTAGAAAATCTATCGCTGGTCGGTACCGTGAACTTGAAGATTAAGATGCGAAAATGTGAAGTTATTTCGTCCCCGTTCCTAAGCCTTGGCAGGAGTTGTATCTTTGTCGAGATTTTCAAACTGAGCAATGTTTACATCTCCTTCTGGAAATCGGGCCACTATTTCCAGGTTTCCGCCCATAGCTTTTACGTAGGTGCGCAGGGTGCTTATGTACATATCGGTGCGACGTTCCAGTTTGGAAATCGAGGCCTGTTTTACACGCAATATTTTTGCCATCTGTTCCTGAGTTAGAGAACGTGCTTGACGCAATTCTTGGAGAGGCATTTCTTCCAGCATTTTGCGTGTTTTTGCTTTGACTCGTCTTTGTGCTTCCGGTGACATTTTGTTACGGAGCAACTTAAAGGGCTTAGCCATAATTCTCATCCTCTCTTTTTAAAATTTTTAAATGTTCAGTGAAAAGTCTGTCTGCTATTGGAATCATTTTATCGTACCATTTCTCATCACCCGTTTTCTTGCCCCCGATCACGAGTATTGCCGTTCGCCTTGGGTCGAAGGCATACAAAACCCGGTAAGGTTTCCCTTTGTGTTGGACTCTTAACTCGCGCATTTGTCCCACTTTTGAGCCCTTGGCGTCCGAGGAGTAAGGATACGGAAGCGTAGTACCTTTTGCTTCCAGCAAACTCACAATTGCTGCGACATCTTCCTGCTCTCCCTCGGTTAGAGTATTCCACCACTCGCCAAAATCATCAGTGTATTCAACATCCCATGCCATGGAAAGAATATAGCCCGGATGGAATAATTTGTCAAGTAGAGTGAGATGGCGAAAAGTGTCCCGCCTTAAGTTGGTAGCCAAATTAACCAGCTTGACATTGTTGATATTTGGCGATATATTTTAGACAAATGTCAACAATGAGGTGTAATTATGCAATTAGCACAAGTCTGTGAAATTTTAGGTGGTGAGAAAATTCTAGGCAAAAAGCTCGAAAGCAAAATGGATTTAGTCGAGCTTGGCAGTATTGGAGTCACCAAAAATGCTGTGTCACATTTGGCAAATTATCTTTCCTTGTCATGGAAGCAGGTAGCTGCTTTATTGCCAGTAACAGAGAGAACCCTCCAAAGGTATACATCGCACCAGCATTTTAACCCGACAGTCTCCGAGCAAGTTCTTCATATCGCAGAAGTTTTAGCCAAAGGCACTGAAGTTTTTCAAGAAAAAAGAAAATTATTATTGTGGTTAAACACTCCACATAAAGTCTTCTCTGGCAACACGCCTTTTACTATGCTGGGTTCACGTTTTGGTACAGAGTTAGTATTAGAAGAATTAGGTCGTATAGAATTTGGTGTTTATTCGTGATAAAACTCTTTCGAATAAGCACATCCGAACATATCAACGACATAACTGGTATGGGGGCCAGGATTTATGGTGGGCGCTGGAACCATACCGGCTATCCAGTAGTTTACACTTCAGGTAGCAGGTCTCTTGCTGCTCTTGAATTTTTAGTGCACGTACCTATGGCACTTGCACCTGAAAATTTGAGCATTGTTGAAATCAATATTCAGGAGAATATTGAGTGGGAGTCAATCAATGAAAGCCAGTTGCCATCAAACTGGCGTGACTATCCTGCTCCTGAGCAGTTAGCAAATATTGGTACCAATTGGATAAAATCAAAATCATCATTGCTACTTGATATTCCATCAGCAGTCGTTAAAAAGGAAGTTAATACTCTTATAAATCCATTGCATCCAGACATAAAATTTGTAGATCTGACAAATATTGAGATGTTTTCATTTGATTCAAGACTTTTTAAACAAAAATAACCGGTTACTACCATAGTAATTCCAAGTTTATTTTTTAGCCTTCCGGCAGCACTTATTTGACCTAAATTGAGCGATTTTTTACTCAAATTGTACCAATCTCTTGCGCATCAAGGACTTGCGATAGGTTCACGGTTGTCGGTTTACAGTTAACAGTTTTATGTTTTGAACAACCGTGGACCGTAAACCTTCTATCAAACCTCTTGCTTCTTGTCAGCTTCCGGCCGATATGTTTTGATCAACATCTGTGCCACGGTCATTTTAAACTTCTGCGTAAAACCGACTGCTTCTCTTAACCGGCTTTCAAGTTTAGCTATTTCAATATAAAAAGGTGTTCTGTCAAATTTAATATATTCTTTCCCTTCACAATGTTTTGTAAGGGCTTCACACTCAGGGCTATACACTATGCCTTGACCTGGCCTTTGAAGCTGATGGGGGATGCCATGCAGCCTGGTGTTTAGGGTGTTTAGGGACGTGTTTAGGGACGTACATTAGTTTATAAGTTGACAGGGTACTTGAACAAGGTGACAATAAAGCGAGGCGATACTCACACACGTTATTCCGGCCGGACCCGAGATCATCTCACCCCTCTCGCTTACCGACGAACCGCCTGTGGTGGACCATAACAACTTCGTCATCCAGTGGGAGCCCGTTAGTGAGACCATTACAGGTTCAGAAGAGATTGAAATTGTCGGTTACCAGGTTATCGTCGAGCAAGAAGAACCTCTTCGCGTGTCCAGCATAGACCTTCCAGCCTCGGTTACGAGCGCAATGGTTCCGCCGAAATTCTTCCACCAGCAAGACACCCTGCACAAGTTCGAGGTGTTAGCAATAGAGGCAAGCAAGAACCAGACAATTACGTCGGGCGAATTCATTACATTGCCGTGATGCTTTGACGCAACCTGAGTGGGATTCCTGGGACTCCTTCCGCCTCTCGCATAATTGCACTGACGGAGGCGAATGGAGTCCCACCCATCGTGTGCCACCTATAGACTTTCAGATAAATAATTTCACTTCGTTATCAGTCAAAATCTTCGACGACGTACACATAAGCACGACTTACTCAGATTTTTCCTTCTAGCCTCGTGAAATGAATTATCTGAAAGTCTATATCCTAAGTTTCAGAGTTCATTGTAAATGACTTTTTTCTAAATTTACCGTGACACACCAGGATCTGCAATTTACAATGTTGACAGCCTGTCTGCCGGCATAGAAAGGCGCTGACGGGGACTGTCGTTTTTCAGGGCGATGTCCAGTGCTTTTTCATGCAGGTTAAGATCACCAGCTTTTCTCCTCTAGATAACATGGATCAAGGGGCGGCGGGGCATCTCCGCCTTTTCGTCCCTTCATCAACCCACCATATTGCTCCTGCCTTAACTCTTCTACCTCCCTATCCCGATGTTAAAGCTCAATATTTCTTTTCCCTCAAGTATGTGTTTTTGCGGTGTGCATAACTCACCTACTCTTGTTTTGGGATCAAACATAACTATATAACCATGGCTGACCCTTTCAGGCAGAAGATACTTTTCCGCAAGCTGCTCTAATGCTTCGTCAACGGTTCCTCGATACCTCTTCACCTTTGTCTCTATAATATATTTCCTGTCCTTGTAAATGAGCATGATATCCATAATCCCAAGGCCTGTTTTGCTTTCGTAAAATAATTCTCCTTTTCCCTCAGAGACAAACTGGTAGAGCCATGCCGTGAGCTGAAATTTGCCGGTCACCTCCATTGGTTTATTTGTCGAATAAAAGGCGGCAGCGCCTATCTGGGCGATGTACTTTTCAAAATCAAGCAATACCCTCTCCATGTTAAGACTTCCATCGGGCAGATAATAACGCTTAAAGGATATATCAACTTTTCCTGCAATATCCCGAAAAAACATCCTGGTAAATCTTTTCTTATAAATAGGGTTGCTGACACGAATTTTTTTTCCTTCTGCCTTGATCAAACCATGTGTCAAAAGAAGGGATTGCTCCTCATCGCCGGGGATGTGTTCAACCCCATCAAAAACAATGTCTATGAAGGTTTCTTTGTATTGTTTGGCTTTTTCAGTAATATTATCAAAATGGCTGTTTTCTTCATAAAGAAGAATTTCGACAGCTTTTTCTACGTCTTCTTTGGTAATCGGATCTGTGGTTTGTGGTTTTATGTCAACAGTCAGAATAGTCCCAAGCCGGTTTACCAGCCAGGGCTGTCCGGATGTTTCATTAAATACTTTTTTTACCGCTTCTTTCGTAAAGGGCTGGTTTGTTTCTTCAGTATATTGAGCATAAAGATCAAGGACATTTTTTAGTGTAAACGGGGGAAGCTTTACCTGATCTGCGATGTTAAAAGGGGAGACACCACCTACAATCAGTTTGGTAATGTTGCGAATGCCCACCAGGCCAACGGAGTAAATGGCCTTGCCGGTGCGCTTTTTGTATTTTTGATATAGTTCCCGGATAGATGTTAAAAAGTTCTCCAGTTCCCCAATAGGGATGCCGTCGAATTCATCAATGAAGATAATGATGCGCTTCGAAGGGATGACCTTCTTCGATTTTTCAAAAAATTTTCGTAAAAAGATATGATTGCTGATATGATGCGTGCTTAACAGACCACGCACAGCTTCCATCTTTTCGCAATTGACTTCCTCTAATCGTTCCAAAAGCTGCTCGTAGATTCCTTCCTGGATCAGGTCATAAAAAGTGGCCTTGTCCAACTCTTTGTAGTCCTGAAAACTGAGAAGAATCGGTATATAGGTTGTGTCTTTTTTCAGCTTATGGCAAAAGTCTTCAAAATAAGTAGTTTTGCCGCTCTGTCTCGGGGCAAATATGGAAAAGTATCTTCCCAGGTCAACCATGGTTTTGATATCCTGTTTATCCATATTCGTAACATTTTCCATGGAAACATAATAGGAAGCCCTTGGATCAACTACCCCTGATTTTTCAAAGTACCGTTTCGGCTTATTGTACTTTATCATTGCTTTCCTTCTTCTTGTCAGCCTCCGGCCGATATGTTTTGATTAACATCTGTGCCACGGTCATTTTAAACTTCTGCGCAAAACCGACTGCTTCTCTTAACCGGCTTTCAAGTTTAGCCATTTCAATATAAAAAGGTGTTCTGTCAAATTTAATATATTCTTTCCCTTCACACTGTTTTGTAAAGGCTTCACACCCAGGGCTATACACTATCCCCTGACCTGGCCTTTGAAGCTGATGGGGGATGCCATGCAGTCTGCATATCATAGGACGGTATTCATATAATATGCACAAACCGTCAAAATTCAGCGGGCACAACAATCGCACGGTTTTCCCTGTTTTGTCATACTCTACGGTTTTAGCACATACTTCCTGAGCCCGCGCTGCTACCTGATTCTGCATTTCATGTTCAAGAGCGCTGTATCCTTTCATAATAAAAAGATATTCCAAAAGTGTATGATGATAAAAACGGGTATAACAACAATTATCCTCACATCCATTACAGAAAAAACCATAATAATCAGCAGCTTCCTGATATTTTTTCCCCATATCCGCCCATATTGTTCCCAGCTTTTTTAAAAAAGGCGAATACTTATTGTAACTACTCAGGTTCATGGTTCACGGTTCACGGTTTAAACAAGCGGAGATGGGAAAAAGATTTTCTCATAAAGATCAAGAGCATATCTGTCTGTTATACTGGCAATTAAATCACAAACAACCCTTTCTCTGGATTGGCTGTTATTTATGCAAGCTGCCATTTCCATATTTTCGAGTTCTCTTTTAAGGTTATCTTCATTATTTAAAAAAAAGGAATATAGATCTGAAAGAATTTTCTTTGCCTTGACAAACTCTTTGTGCACCTGAGGCGAACGATATACATTTTCATAAAGAAACTCTCTTAAAGTCTTCATCGCGGAATATACTTTATCGCTGATGCGCAGGCATAATTCATCATCTATAACTTCACTGGACGAAATAACATCTGCAATCATTATCCTGGCTCGCTCCGAATGCGAACGCCCGATTATCTTCAAGCAGGATTCAGGCACCTGGTCGGAACTTATAACACCACTCCTGATCGCATCATCAAGATCGTGGTTCAGGTATGCAATTATATCGGCAATACGCAGTACTCTGCCCTCAATGGTACATGCCTGTTCTGATGGATCGCTCGGCATAATATTCCCATATCCTTTTGAATGTTTCAAAATTCCATCACGCACCTCGTAAGTAAGATTAAGTCCCTTCCCGTTATTGCTTAAAATATCCACAACACGCAGGCTCTGCTCATTATGCGAAAAGCTTTCTGAATATATTTCTTTGAGAGCTGTTTCTCCGCCATGACCAAATGGTGTATGTCCAAGATCATGGCCGAGAGCAATGGCTTCAACCAAATCTTCGTTTAAACGCATTGCCCTGGCGATTGTTCTTGCTATTTCCGACACTTCAAGAGTATGGGTCAGTCGTGTTCGATAATGATCGCCCAGAGGAGATAAAAAAACCTGGGTTTTGTGCTTTAACCGCCTGAAGGCATTGGAGTAAACGATTCTATCTCTGTCTCTCTGAAAAGGGGTGCGTATGGGGCAAGGCGCTTCCTCTCTTATTCGGCCCTTTGATTCCGAACTAAGACAGCCGAATGAAGAAATAAATGTCCTTTCACGATTTTCAAAATCTTCTCGTATTGACATAGATTTTTAGTATAATTCTCTACGGGTGCAATACAAAAAAGTGACATAAATTATATCAAGTAATTGTTGAACCCGTTTAATCAGCTTAATGTCGAATATCGAACAAGGAATGTCGAATTACGAAGGAAGGTAATTAATAATTTTAAAAAAACATCCACACTTCGATATTCAATATTCCCTGTTCGATATTTATCATTCAATTGGCACTTCTTGGCACCGATTTAGTCACGTTTTGTTCTATGTTACTTTTTTGTATTGCACCCATTCTCTACCTTTATTTAAATGGGCTCGATAAAAAATAGCTTTATATTAAATAAATTAACGTGTAAAATAATAATATTAATTATTCACAGGCATAATTAATTGTAAAGTAATAATTCACTCATTATTTGTAACTGTTCACAGTTTTATGTTTTGAACAGTCGTAAACTGTGAACCGTGAACTGTTAGCATTATTTGATACTTTAATATGGACAATCATCATCTAATACTTGGCGAACTTGTCGATTTTATAACTGGTAAAACCATAACAGATACCCATGACGAGCGGTATAGACAGAAATTAGCTAAAATACTGGTAACTGATAAAGGGTACCATAAAAATGAAATTAAACCACGTTGTGATCTTAATATAAAGGCTTCGAATAAAAGTGCTATTGTTACAGTTGATTTCAAGGTTACCTTAACCGGAAAAGTATGTATGATAATCAAATATGCCCCTGGTTCTTTGGTAACCAGGCATCGCTCCGCATTGGCTGCCTCAAGACTTATAGCATCATATCAGGTACCTGTTGTTGTTGTAACAAATGGCGAAGAAACGAATATTCTGGACGGTTCAACAGGAAAAGTAATGGGCTATGGCTTTGAATCTATACCCTCAAGATCCGAACTAAGTAATATGACCGCTAATAAGCATTTTGATCCGGTTCCGATAAAAAGGGCGGAAATTGAATCAAGAATTATGTATGCCTATGAAGTTGACGGGAGCTGTTCTTGTGATAACACCATATGCAAAATTAGAAGCTGAACGTAAACCTAACAACCTGAGACCTTTGAAAAATGTTCAATTTTGTTCAAGTTCAAGGAAGGTGAAAATTTTAAATGCAGGAATACAGCTTAGCTTATAGCTGATGGCTCTTAAGCTAATAAGACAAAAAGGCATAACAGCTTATCAGCTTAACATAACCTGACGCCGAAATTGGGCAAAAGGGGTCGTTTTGCAAAGGTCTCAACCTGAGTAGTCACGATCTATGGATTATAAATACTTTATGGAAAAGGCGCTTGAGAAAGCGAGAAAAGCTCTATATGCTGGTGAGTTCCCGGTTGGCTGCGTAGTCGCATATAAAAACAACATTATAGTTACCGGCACCCGAACCGGCACCTCCGGAAACTACACAAATGAAATTGACCATGCGGAAATGGCTGCATTAAGACGTCTTTCCGAACTAAAGGAAAATGTGGATAAAAGTAAAATAATACTCTTTTGTACTTTAGAACCATGCCTTATGTGTTATAGCGCCATTGTTCTAAGTGGCATCGGCAAAATTGTTTATGCTTACGAAGATGTAATGGGAGGTTGTACAAGGTGTGATTTGACAAAGCTATCGCCTTTTTACAAAGAGCGGAAAATTAAAATTATACCTGATATTTTGCGAGATAAAAGCATGGAAATTTTTAAGGTCTATTTTGAAAATCAAAAAAACACTTACTGGAAAGACAGCCTTTTAGCCGGATATACGCTCAGGCAGTAATTTTTGTTACATTTTTTTGTTGCATTTCGTTATGTTGTTATATATTTGTTAAAATTATATTAACCGGTTAACAAGTAAGCTATAACAAAATCAGCGTGTTATAAATATAAACTTGATATTAACCTCAAATAACAAATAAATCAATAAATATCGCTACTATAGGAGGTAAAAAGCATAGCTATATCGAGGAAGACAAATAGGCCAAACAAGGTTGACAAAACAAATATTAATAACAATATAAGAGCGAGAGAGGTGAGAGTTATTGATCCTGACGGCAATCAGGTAGGTATTATACCAACCTATAAAGCTCTTGCGACAGCCGGTGATTTCGGTCTTGATCTTGTGGAAATTTCTCCTAATGCCAACCCGCCTGTATGCAAAATAATGGATTACGGCCGCTATAAATATGAGCAGACCAAAAAGAAACAGGAAGCAAAAAAGAAACAAAGCACATTCCAGGTTAAAGAGATAAAAATACGTCCCAAGACCGGAGAACATGACCTGAAAATCAAGATTGGCCATATTAAAAAGTTTATAGGGAAAAAGGATAAAGTTAAAGTTACCGTTATCTTCAGGGGACGAGAAATATCGCTTTCAGATCTTGGCAGGAATTTGCTCGAAAAAATTGCTACAGAAACCGATGATATTGCGGTAGTAGAGCAATATCCTAAATTTGAGGGCCGTACCATGATGATGATTCTATCACCAAAGTAATTGTGGTAATAAATTTCGATATATTACTTTCCTGCGAACGATATAATTAGTGCCCGAACGAAAACCCTCTTTTTTGTCATTTAGACCTAAGGGAGAAATCTTGTAGCTGTTTACAACTTGAAACTTGAAATTGGAAAGTAGAAATTTGGGAGAGATGAAACTCGACCCCAAATTGAATGCGTTCATCAACAGTACAAAAGCATGAGGCCAAATTTCCAATTTCCAATTTCTATTTTCAGTGTTATAAGATTTCTCGCTCCGTTAGAAATGACAATTTTGGATAGTTTTCGTTCAGGCACTAATTATTTTATGGAATTTTCAAAAGATGGCGTGAGCCGCTATCTGTAATCGCTCACGCCATCTATGTTTTAAATAGTGCCTGAACGAAAACCGCTAATTTTTCCAATTTCTGCGTCAGGCTTAAATTTTAATCCTCAAAATACTCAATGTATTCCTGCGGTTAAAATTTGCGCCTTCCTTGAACTTGAAAAAATTTTCTAGTTTTCGTTCGGACACTAAATAGGGAGAAAAAAATAATGCCGAAAATTAAGACAAATAGAGCTGCTGCAAAGCGTTTCAAAAAAACAGGTACAGGCAAATTCGTATTTTCGAAATCAAACGCAAGCCACATTTTAACCAAAAAGACAACCAAGCGTAAAAGGGGTTTAAGGAAGAGCCGGCTTATTAGCAAACCAGATAGAAAAGAGATAAAACTGCTTCTGCCCAATGGTTAATCAAGGGTCGGGCTTATATAAGGAGTAACGCTATGCGAGTAAAAAGAGGTTTTAAAGCAAATAGACGTAGAAAGAAAATTTTAAAGCTAGCCAAGGGATACCGTGGAGGCCGCAGTAAACTATTCCGTACAGCTATCAATGCTGTTGATAAGGCATTAATGTATGCTTATCGTGATCGAAAAGCGCGAAAACGTGATTTCAGAAGGCTCTGGATCGCAAGGATAAATGCAGCGGCTCGCATGAACAACTTATCATACAGTAAATTTATTCACGGATTAAAACTCGCCAACATCGAGATTGACCGAAAAGTCCTCGCAGAATTAGCTGTGTCTGATCCCTCTGGATTTACCAGGATAACCGAACTTGCCTCACAGCAAATATAGCGAAAGCCGATGATACCCCATCTCCTGCGTTGTCAAGAGTTCGTCCCGCAGGGCGGGACTTCACCCTTGACGCCTTGGATCTGGAGCATCCTCGGCTTTCGCTTAATTAGGATAATACTTAATCTTTCGATACCTTTACGAAATAATAGGTTAAGATTAGAGCGGAAAAGTGACAAAAACTATAGAACAAATTTATGAAGAAGCCGTTAAGGAAATAAAATCCGCTACAGATAGTGAAAGTATCAAAGCTCTTTCAATCCGGTATCTTGGCCGAAAGGGTATAATAACTCATTTTTTAAGAAACATTTCAAACCTTCCTCTGGAAAAAAGACCGGAGGTGGGAAAAAGGGCTAATGAGGTAAAAAAGAGCTTAGATAAAGCTTTCAAGCAAGCGTTAAAACGTCTTGAAACAAAATCTTTACAAAAAGATTATAGAATCGATGTTTCCTTGCCGGGAAGGACAATCCAGCAGGGTTCTTTGCATCCAATAACGCAAATTACATGGCAGATATGTGAAATTTTAGAAAAAATCGGGTTTGATATAGCTGAAGGGCCTGAGGTCGAAACAGATCACTACAATTTTGAAGCTCTAAATATTCCCAAGAATCATCCTGCAAGGGACATGCAGGATACTTTCTATGTTTCAGATAATATAGTTCTTAGAACTCATACATCATCCATTCAGGTCAGAATAATGGAAAAACTTACTCCGCCTGTAAGGATTATTGCACCCGGCAAGGTTTACCGCTGTGATTCCGACCTGACTCACACACCCATGTTCCATCAGGTAGAGGGTTTAATGGTTGATGAAGGCCTTTCCTTCGGTGATCTAAAAGGCATACTTACCACTTTTATCCACCACATTTTTGATAAAAAGACAGCTCTCAGATTCCGCCCAAGCTTCTTTCCTTTTACCGAACCAAGCGCTGAGATAGACATCCTTTGTGTCATGTGCAGGGGCAAGGGGTGCAGAGTATGTTCACACACAGGATGGCTTGAAATTATAGGCGCAGGCATGGTCCATCCGGCTGTTTTTGAAAATGTTGGATATGATACAACACGTTATACAGGACTTGCCTTCGGCATGGGAGTAGAACGTATTGCCATGTTGAAATATGGAATTGACGACATTCGAAAATTCTTTGAAAATGACTTAAGATTTTTAAGGCAGTTTTAATATGAAAGTTAGTTTAAGCTGGCTAAATGATTATATCCCAATAGATAAGGAATCATATAGTAGTATTGCCGATTCACTCACTATGGTGGGGCTTGAGGTTGATTCGGTTACAGACAGGTATGATTACTTGGATAGCGTTGTTGTTGGACGCATTGTTAATATCAAAGCCCACCCAAATGCTGAAAAGCTCAAGATATGTGACGTTGATATTGGAAGCCGTGTCATCCGGGTTGTATGCGGAGCACCAAATATATATGAAGATATGGTTGCGTCGGTAGCTTTGCCGGGCACCCGCTTCCCGGAAGGTTCTGTACTTGAAAAAGGAAGAATCCGAAACGAGCTGTCGGAAGGAATGCTTTGCAGCGAAGCAGAACTTGGTCTTGGCTCAGACTGCAGTGGCGTTATGGTTCTTGATCAAAAACAATTGATAGGGAATAAGTTAGCAAAAACTCTTGAACTTTCAGACATGGTCTTTGAAATCGACCTTACCCCTAACAGGCCGGATTGTCTAAGCATAATCGGAATAGCCCGTGAAATAGCCGCCCTTCAGCAAACCACAATAAAATATCCCGAAACATCACTTTCCGATTCCGGCGATAAAATTTCCGACTTTACATCTATTACAATTAAGGCGCCGGATCTTTGCCCAAGATATTCGGCAAGGCTTGTTTTTGATATTAACATTGCTCCTTCTCCTTTTTGGCTGCAAGATCGTCTAATGTCAGTCGGCTTAAGGCCTATAAACAATATAGTCGATATCACCAATTTTGTATTGATGGAAACAGGACAGCCTCTTCATGCATTTGATTTTGACCGGCTGTCAGATCACAGAATAGTTGTCCGCCAGGCAAAAAAAGGTGAAACCTTTATCACTCTGGACAAGAAAGAACATTTGCTTACCCCTGATATGCTTATGATCTGCGATGGTGAAAAACCTGTTGCGCTGGCGGGTATCATGGGTGGGCATAATTCCGAGGTAACGGAATCAACTACCGGAGTTCTTATCGAAAGCGCTTATTTTACGCCTGTGGGAATTCGCAAAACTTCAAAAAAACTTGGCATAAGCTCGGAATCCTCGCACCGTTTTGAACGCGGTGTTGACCCTGAAGGTATTATTACGGCTTTGAATAGAGCTGCTCAGCTTATGTCGGAACTCGACGGGAGCAATTTAATTGAAGGAATTATAGATAAATATTCTAAAATTAACAATGCCGAGCCCATAACTCTAAACATTGGACACACTAATCGTCTTCTTGGTACCGGTTTTGATCAGGACGAAATCGAAAATTTACTAAAATCAATTGAATTCAATGTTAAAAAAACAGGCAACGACGAGCTTGCAGTTGTCCCACCCTCCTTCAGAGTTGACATAGCAAGGTCGGTTGATCTTATGGAAGAAATTGCCCGCCTGTCCGGCTATAATAATATACCCACTACCTACCCCCTGATACCAGCGGAAGCCAGACAACCTGAAAAACAGTTGAGGTTAAGAAACTGGCTGAAAAAAATTATGACCGGCTTTGGATTTAATGAAACAATTAATTACAGCTTTATAAATAGATTATATTGCGATAGCCTCAGACTTGAATCTGCCGACCAAAGAAGAAATATGGTAGACATATTGAACCCTCTGACGGAGGAGCAGGCAGTTATGAGGACATCATTGATACCCGGCCTTCTCGAAACAATTCATCGCAACATAGCACAACAAACCAAGAGCCTGAGACTATTTGAAGTTGGTAAAATTTATATCGGCAGGGAAAAAGACAATCTGCCGGAAGAGATAGAGATGTTGGCCGGCATCTGGACCGGATCTCGTACAAATGCCTCATGGTACTCAAAAGAAAGTGGTTGTGATTTTTTTGATATAAAGGGAGTGGTTGAAGGACTGCTGAACAGAGTAAAAATTGATCGTATAAAATTTACCTGCATGCCGGATAATTCATGCACTTATACCAGACCTGGACATACAGCTCAAATTCTGCAAGAAAAAAAACTTATAGGTCTGGCCGGAGAAATACATCCTCAAGTGCTACGCAATTTTGATCTAAAACAGGCTGCCTTCATTTTTGAACTTGACTTGAAGGCCATGTCCGACTTGATACCCGAAACTATTCGTTCAAAACCAATTCCAAAATTTCCATCTATTTCAAGAGATATTACTATTATAATCGATAAAGATTTGGAATCTTCCAAACCGCTTGAAACCATTAGAAAATCAGGCGATGAGCTGATTGAAAATTTATATTTATTGGATGTATTCGAAGGTAATACTATTCCTCAAAATAAAAAAAGCATATCTCTGAGAATAACTTACAGATCAAAACATAAAACCTTAGAAGATGAGGAAGTAAATTATACTCATAAAAATATTACAGACAGGCTTCTCAAAGAATTTGACGCTTTGCTTCCAACATAGAAGATGCAAAACGATAAAGCCCATATAAAAGAACTGCCTGACAAGCTATATTTCAAAATAGGAGAGGTCAGTGAAATCGCCGGACTTCCATCCTATGTACTAAGATTCTGGGAAAACGAATTCTCTAAAATAAATCCCAAAAGAACTCCCTCCGGCCAGAGGCTTTACAGAAAGAGCGATATAGAGTTCGTTCTAAAAATTAAACATCTTCTTTATGAAAAAAAATTTACTATTAAGGGCGCCAAGAAATACTTAAACTCTGAATATAGAGAAAAAAAAGGAAAATTATCAACCGATGTTGTTGATAAAATCCGATCAGAACTAGAACAAATTCGGGACTTGCTTGACTAATTATCGCTGAATTTAAAATGTTGACAATATAAAATTATTGTCGTATTTTTTATTTCTTAGGATGCGGGCATAGCTCAGCTGGTAGAGTACAAGCTTCCCAAGCTTGGTGTCGCGAGTTCAAATCTCGTTGCCCGCTCCAGTTAGAAAGGCCGCCTTTGCCTTTTTTATTATGATTTAGGGGCAAAGCTTTATCTAATTATGTGTGGTTTGGATTTAATTTATTTCTTATGATGATTTACATGAACAGATAAAGTTTTTCGATCCATAACGTAAGGATCTATAAGGGTTTAATTGAAGGATAAGAGACGGGCGGTAGCCCGTTTTTGTTTTTTTGCATGAGTTATATTTCATGATGAAAGCACAAAGAAAAAAAAGAAATAAATCAATAAAAAGCCGGGAGCCGGAATTCGATGAAAAAAAATTTTCTCCTAAAAATAAAGAGGAATTTATTGCTAAAGTTAAGGACTTAACTGAACCTTTGTGCGAAGCTATGGGGATGGAACTGGTACATGTTGAATACCAACGGGAAAGCAGGGGCATTATACTCCGTATCTATATAGACAAACCAGGAGGAATTACATTAGATAATTGTGTGTTTATCAACCGCCAGTTGAGAGATACTCTGGATTTACATTTTGATAGCAGCGGTTCATACGGTCTTGAGGTGTCATCTCCAGGTTCAGATCGCCCCTTAAGCAAAAAACTCGACTTCGAAAAATTTAGAGGAAGGGTTGCAAGAATTAAAACAATAGCTCCTATTAATGGACAGAAAAATTTTAAAGGCGTTTTGTTGAATATATCAGAAGAAAGTATAAACATATCATTAGATGATAAAACAGTCGCTATTCCTTTTAAGGAAGTTAAAAGTGCGCGGCTTGTTAATAACCTATGAAAAATATTTGAAGCAGCTTCT
>JAJSZW010000023.1 GCA_030262895.1 Deltaproteobacteria bacterium
CAGCTTGAGTGACGATGCAGGCGGCCTGTTCACTATCGATGCCAATACTGGTGTTATTACCGTGGCCAATGCCCTGGACTATGAGACTGCCACCAGTCATTCAGTTACTGTTCTGGCTACTAGTTCAGATACAAGCATCAGCAGCCAAAACTTTACCATTAACGTCACTGACATTAATGAGTTTGTTGCTATTGGTGCAGTTTCTGATAATGACGAATCGGCAAATACCGTAACAGAAAATGCCCTGGTAGGGGATACTGTTGGAATTACAGCATTGGCAACCGATGCGGATGGAACTGATACGGTTACGTATAGCCTGAGCGACGATGCCGGTGGATTATTTACTATCGATGCCAATACCGGTGTCATCACCGTTGCTAATGCCCTGGATTACGAGACCGCAACCAGTCACTCCGTTACTGTTCTGGCAACTTCTTCAGATACAAGCACCAGCAGTCAGGCATTTACAATAAACGTTACCGATGTAAATGAGTCTGCAATTGGAGCCGTTTCTGATATTAATGCAACTGCCAACACAGTAGCTGAAGATGCAGTTAACGGCACAGTGGTTGGCATCACCGCCCTGGCCACCGACGCTGATGGAACGGACACCGTCACCTACTCACTTTCCGACGATGCCGGTGGCCTGTTTACCATTGATGCCAACACTGGCGTAGTGACCATCGCCAGTGCGCTCGACTATGAGACGGCGATGTCTCATAACATCACCGTGCTGGCGACCTCTGATGATACGAGTACTGCCAGTCAGGTATTCAGCATTACGGTCTCGGATGTTAACGACGATACGCCAGTTGATGACAGTAATGCTGATGACAATGGCGATACTATTACTGCTACTGATCCTCTTGTTGAAAATCCGGATCCAATCGAAGAAGCAAAGATAGACGACCTGAATCTGAATCAAGATGATCCCGCTGAAGACACTCTTCTGGATGAAGAACCTCAAGGTTTTGAAGACGCTACGAACCTTCAGGATTCGGCTGAAACAGATAATTTTATCGCTCTGCAAGAAAATTCAGAAACTGAATTAACTGAAGATGTCAGAGATTGGGGCCAAGAGATAAGGGCAGGTTCTCAACATGAGCGACCGGAAAACGATCGTTCCTACAGCTATTTTGACAATAACCTGTATAAAGAGATCCTTTCAGATAACTATTTGGATTTTCATTATAAGGCACTGAACAATGTACTTGATCCGGATGAGTTTGACGATTTCAGCACTATAGATTTCGAAAGTGACGATCTGGATAAGGTCGTTGCAAATGGCGAGTATGATCTTCTCAGGCAGGAAATTGATGAATCCTTCAACGCAAAAGTTAAGTCTGAAGCAGTAAAAACAAAACTTGTGACCATGACTATTGGAACCTTTACTGTTGGAATAGTCAGTTACCTGTTGCGGGCCGGTTCTCTTGTCGCCAGCCTGATGTCAACTTTGCCACTGTGGCGGGGTTTTGATCCGATTGTTATTTTTACCGGGGATAAGAAAAAGCGCAAAGAAAAGAGTGAGCTTCCTGATACGGATGAACTGAACCCGGATTCTCTTTTTGATGGCGATGCGAAATGATATTTAAAACCCCCGCAATGCGACTGAGTATCGCCCTGGTTATGTTGGCGGTCAATCTTCTTTTTTTGGCCAACCTGATGGGGTTTATCCCCGACCGGTCTGAATTTGCCCTGGAATTGCGCAAAAGTTTGAGCGAGTCACTGGCTCAGCAGTTTTCGGCGGTTGCAGAAAAAGGTGAGTTTCAAATCATCCAGAATACTTTGCGGACGGTTGTAGAAAGGAACGATGATATTCGTTCTGCGGCAATTCGTACCAACGATGGTCAATTGCTTGCTCTGGCGGGGGAACATCTGGCGCACTGGAAAGCGCCTGCCGATGGAAAATCGACTCCGACCCATGTCCATGTACCGATTTTCAGAAAGGATAAAAAATGGGCAACGGTTGAAATCCGTTTTGCCCCGCTGTGGACTGGTTATTTAGCTGGCGGGTTCACTCATTCTTTTGTCGGATTGCTGGCTTTTATCGCCCTGAGCAGTTTCATCTGCTATTTCTTCATTATCAAAAGAACCCTGCGCGAACTCGACCCTGCGGCGGTGATTCCGGAACGGGTACAAAAGGCCTTTGATGTATTGCAGGAAGGGATTCTGATTCTGGATGAAAAAGAACAGATTGTGATGGCGAATAAGTCTTTTGCCCATCTGTTTGAGAAATCTCCTGCTGCACTGCTGGGACTGAAAGGGTCGGAATTGGGTTGGCAGGATTGCCACAATCCGAAACAGATTCAGCAACTGCCGTGGATTAAGGTGCTGTATGACGGGCAAGAACAGAAGGCTGCCTCTCTGAGTTTACTAAACAGCTTCGGTAATAAAATCAAATTCACCGTGAATGCAGCCATGGTGACAGATAATGCCGGAAAGTGTCGCGGTAGTCTGGTGACCTTTGACGACATCACCCAGGTAGAGGAGAAAAACTTCGAACTCAATAATTTGGTGGAAAACCTCCAGTTAGCCCATGATGAGATAGAGACAAAAAGTCAGGAGCTGGAATTCTTGGCGAATCGTGATCCAATGACCCTTTGTCTGAACAGACGCGCTCTGGGCAGAAACTTTGAGGTCCTGTTCACCAAGGCAAAAACTGACGGCACACATTTATCCTGCCTGATGGCGGATATCGATTTTTTTAAATCGGTTAATGACCGCTATGGACATGCTACAGGAGATCAGGTGATCAAGGGCATTGCCGATGTTCTGAAAACCTGTACACGCGACAGTGATTTGGTTGGGCGGTACGGTGGTGAAGAATTCTGTGTGGTTTTTCCTGATCTTGACCTGAAACAGGCTGCGCAGATTGCCGAGCGTATCCGGCATACGATAGAAAAAAAACCGTGTGGGGGAGTCGAGATCACTGCAAGCCTGGGTGTTTCTTCCCTTGAACATAATGCCAACAATCCGGACGAGCTGATCAATCAGGCGGATAAGGCTCTGTATGCGGCCAAAAACAGCGGTCGGAACCGGGTCATCAATTGGGGGGAAAAAGATTTGGACTCGATTGTCCGGATTACTGATACATCAAGTGAATCGGATCAGACTGTGCCGGAAATACTCGAAGTAGACCAAACTCAGTTGCAACGCCGGGTGCAGGAGTTGGAAGGGCTGCTGGAAAAGCGTACCCTCGAATTTGAACATTATGAGATGTATGACTTTATAACCGGTCTACCTACCCGCTCCCTGTTTGAAGATCGGATTGGTCACGAGATCGCCAGAAGCAAACGCAAAGACTATCTGGTTGTTGTCCTGTCAATTACCGTCGACACAATAAAGCGAGTTCATGAAACCCTTGGCTACAGTACGGCTGAACTATTGATGAAAGCCTGTGGGCACCGATTAAACGAAGTATTGCGCAAGAATGTCGATACTGTTGCAATGATAAAAGATTTTGAAGGGACTTTGTTGGTTGCACTGATAAATCAGGCAGAGTTCGGGGTTTTGCTGTCCGATATCAAGCAGGTTGATCATATTACCTGGATTGTCAAGCGCCTGCTGGATTCATTTGAAAAACCATTCAATATCAAAGGGAATGCAATATATATATCAGCCTATATCGGCGTGAGTATCTTCCCCCACGATGGTCATACAGTCGAGGATCTGTACAGCAGTGCCACTAATGCCTGTGGCTGCGCACAAAAGATCAAGGGAAAAGATCGTTATCTTTTCTCATCGCAGAATCTGAATGAGAAGGCGGCTCAACAACTGCAGGTTGAAAATGCACTGCATTCCGCTATTCAAAACGATGAACTGGAACTGTACTATCAACCGCAGATTGAGTCAGCCACGGGACGGGTAGCCGGGTTCGAGGCCCTGCTTCGTTGGCAGAGTGCACAGTTGGGATTTGCACTGCCAAGTGATTTTATCCCGGTTGCTGAGCAATCGGGACAGATTGACCGACTTGGGGATTGGGTTTTATATCACGCTTGTCAACAGCTCAGAAGCTGGCTGGATAAGGGGTTTGAGGTTGCTACGGTCGCAGTCAACCTGTCGGGGATGCAGTTACGTCAGCAGAATCTATCCAGCCGAATCCAGAGCATTCTGGATGAGTTCAACCTTGATACGCACCTGCTGGAGATTGAGCTGACGGAAAGCTCGTTGGTCAATTCTCATGACAAGTCTTTCACAGTTCTGAAGCAAATCAAGGAGATGGGTATCCGCGTAACAATGGATGATTTCGGTACGGGCTACTCTTCCCTGTCCTATTTAAAAAATATCCCGTTGTCCTGTATAAAAATTGATCGCTCTTTTATTGCGGACATCGGTAAGGATGATAATTCCGAAAAACTGATTGCCTCTATTATCTCCATGGCGCACGGGTTAGGGCTGGAAGTGGTTGCGGAAGGGGTTGAAGAAAAATGCCAGGCCGATCATTTGACTGCTCTGGGGTGTGAGTATTTACAGGGTTATTATTTCAGTCGACCGATCCCTCAGGCCAAGGTATCAGAAATTTTACAAAAAAAATTGTCAGTCTAACATAGTTCAGGGTTCAGGGTTCAAAGGTTGTAGTCTACTGATATTCTTAATTTTATTCATGGCGATTGAGGCGCGATTCAGTTAGGTTGTTTCAACCCGGAACCGTGAACGCTGAACCGCTCAACCCAGGTGAAAATAATGATGAATATCCAAACAATGATTCAGAAAATTGAGCAATCGGCGCAACTGATTTCGTTGCCGGAAATTTACCTTCGTTTGAGGGAACTGCTTGCTGATCCTGATTACACCATGGCGGAAGTGGCTATATTGCTCGGACGTGATCCGGCGCTGGCAACGCGTATTCTACAGGTTGTTAACAGCCCGCTGAATCGAAGATCCTGTAGGATTGAAACGGTCACTCATGCCGTGAGTCTACTGGGCAGCCGGCAGGTGTACGATATCGTTCTCTGTGCCTCGGTCGCCGAATCCTTTAAAGGGGTTCTGACCGATGTGATGAACATGAAACAGTTCTGGCAGCAGAGTGTCTATTGTGCGGTAACAGCGCAACAGCTTGCAGTTGCCTGTGGTGAAATGGAGAGCGAACGGCTTTTTGTAATGGGACTGTTACATGACATCGGACATTTGTTCATGTATCTGGCGATCCCTGAAGAATCGCAACAAGTGATCCTGAAAGCAAAAGAACTGAAAAGGCCTTTGTACCAAGTTGAACGTGAACTGCTCGGGTTTGACTATGCACAAATAGGGGGCAACATGATGCGGAAGTGGGATCTGCCCAAAAGCCTGCAGGTTACAACCCGTTTTCACCCGGAGCCGAATGTTGCAAAGCAGTTTACCCTGGAGACAGCCCTGTTGCATCTCAGTTATCTGCTGATTCATTCCGATCTGGAAGATGGTAATTTTGGAGCGGGGGCTTTTGTTGCTGATGACACAGTCTGGGCGACCACTAGATTGACAGAGAAACAGTGCCTGGATATCCAGCAGTCGGCAGCTAACCAGTTTGACGAAGTTGCAAACAGTATTTTTACTTAGGGCTCGGTCAAAAATAAGTTGTTTGACCGAGCCCTTAGGAGATGACAATGTTTTTTTCTGTATTAAGAGCAGAGCTGGGTATTTTATTAAATAAGCCCATTTTTTTTGTTGCTGCCTTGCTCTGCATCACCATCCTGGCCCCGACAACGTCAGAATCCGGAACGATAACCCTCTACCAGTCCGTTGAACAGGCCCTTAAGTATAGCCCGCAGTTGCATGCATTGACTCATAGTCATCAAGCAGCTCAATTCGATCTCAAACAATCCCGTGCCCGCTATCTCCCTTCCGTCGATCTGCTGCTCGGCTATGGCCTGGAACAACATAGTGACCATGTCACCAGGCAAGCCGGTGCTGATCCGGCTGATACCAACTGGGATTCACGGGGAGATGCCACTCTCAGGCTGACCCAGAAAGTTTACGACGGCGGGGAAACCAGTCAGCAGGTTGCTATTCAGAAAGCGTTACTGGATTCAGCGCATTTCCAGATTCAAAGTGCGGCTCAGGCCGTTGCTCTCAACGCTGTCACCGCCCACCTGAATGTTTTCAGACAGCGTGAACTGGTTATCCTGGCTGAAAAGAATTTGATAGTTCATCAGGATATTTACCAGTCTCTGGCGGAGCGGGAGCAAGCCGGTGCCGGGAGTATTGCCGATGTCACCCAGGCCCAAGCGCGAATGGCACGTGCCCAATCAACTTTATATCTCAGCAAAGCAGATCTCAGTAAGGCGCTGGCCAATTATTCTCGGGTGATTGGGTTTTCTCCTGAGCCTGAAAATGTCACCTATGCAGGAATCCCGGAGACTCTGCCGCCGACCCTGGAAAAGGCACTGGAGCTCATGAGAAAGGAAAATCCAGAACTGCTTATATTGACAGCCGATCTTGCTGAGACTGACGCAAGAGTTGCCCTTACGCGGTCAACTTATAAACCAAAAATAGATATTCAACTCAGCAGCCGCTACCACGATCAGCTCGAGGGTGATCAGTCCTGGCAGAACACCAATGAGGCCATGCTGAATCTGCGCTGGAACCTGTTTAACGGTGGGCAGGATAAAGCGGGTGAAAATGCGGCCTTGTCGCGTAAGTATCAGAGTCGTTCAGCACGGGACGACAAGTTGTTTGAGCTTCAGGAGGCAACCTCAGCGGCTTGGGCAACCTATAAATCTTTACAAGGCCAGAAGGTCGCTTATCGGGATGCGGTTGATTATAGTCAAAAGACCTTTGAGGCTTATCTGAACCAATTTTCCGTTTCCCAGAGAAGTCTCCTGGATGTTCTGAGTGCCGAACAGGACTATTTCCATTCGGCCAGCCAACTTATTACTGTAACTGTCAACGAGACTCTTACGGCCTATCGGATTTTGGCATTAACAGGAGATCTGCAGGTTCCCACGTGCTCAGGTTCCCAGGAATACCCCGAGGATTTAAAGCGGCTTTCTCAGGCGTTGGAACTGCCTTCTGCTCCTCCATCAGAGCAGTCTTTTGGAGCATCAATACCAGAATAAATGCTAAAACTACTTCGTTCGGAAAATAAGCTGGCTCGCGAGATATATGTGTGAAGGCGATCTTTAAAAGAATTAAGGTAACAATTTCAATTTGTTACAAAGACATGATAAGTTAAAAAGGTCCTTAGCGTACACAACCGCACGAATCGGGGTGATATCCTGTAATCTGTGGATTAAAAACATTGAATGAAATTCTTATCTGTGATAATTTTTAAAATTAGCGGAATTTCGTAGCCGTTCACGGCTTGAAACTTGAAATTGGAAGAGATTAAATTAGAAATTGGAAATAAGGAAGAACAGTACAAAAGCATGAAGGCCAAATTTCCAATTTCTATTTTCTAATTTCAATGTTCCGTGAACATTTACGGAATTTCTTACCTGCCGGCAGGCAGATATCCTGTCAAAAAATGGAACTTAATTATCTGTATGAGCCAGAATACAAGAAAAATATATACGGTCTCCGGGTTAACATCAGAACTTAAGGCATTACTTGAAGAAAGCTTTCCTTTTGTATGGATATCAGGAGAAATATCGAATTTAAGCACACCGGTTTCCGGGCATTTTTATTTTACATTAAAAGATGAAAATTCCCAGATAAGCGCCGTGATGTTTCGTGGTCAGAACAAAAAACTAAAATTTACGCTTGAAGATGGCTTGAGCATTATTGGATTGGGCAGGATAAATCTTTATGAACCTCGTGGAAATTATCAAATTATATTTGAATATATCGAGCCAAAAGGTATTGGCGCCTTACAGCTTAGTTTTGAAAAACTAAAAAAACGTCTTTCCGAGGAGGGCCTTTTTGACGATAAATATAAAAGCCCCCTTCCCTTTTTGCCAAATAAAATTTGTATAATAACATCTCCTACCGGCGCTGTAATTCATGATATTATAGATATTATTCGTAGGCGTTTTTATAATATTCCTATTGAAATTATACCTGTTAAAGTTCAAGGTGATACTGCTGTTCAGGAAATTGTTTCAGCTTTTGATATTATAAATAAACTTGCTCAATCCGATGGCGGTGCTGAAGTGGTAATTCTTGCAAGAGGCGGCGGCTCCATAGAAGATCTTGCTGTATTTAATTCCGAGGAAGTTGCGAGAGCTATATTTGCATCAAAGCTTCCTGTAATTTCTGCTGTTGGCCATGAGACCGATTATACAATATCTGATTTTGTTGCTGACCTTAGAGCGCCGACTCCTTCTGCTGCAGCCGAGCTTGTTGTTCCGCTTAAGAATGAACTCAAAAATAGATGCGATGAAATGTTTAAAAATTTAATCGCAAGAATATATAATAACATTGACAAGTTAAATAGTAATTTAAACGAACTGAATAATCGCCTTGTTGATCCAAGAAAAAATATTCAGGATTTCAGACTAAGAATTGATGATTATATAAATAGGTTATTAAAATCCATTTATAATATTATAGATAAACAGCGCTCTCAGCTTATATGGATATCCAGAAGTTTATATGCAAATAGTCCTTATAAACATATCGACAACCTTAATGTAACGCTTAAACGATTAAATGACAACCTCCTATCATCTATAGATATATATATGCAAAACAGGCGTTCTATGACAATTGTTCTTGCTTCAAGGCTGAATGATTTAAGTCCTGTCGCTATACTGGATCGTGGTTATAGTATAACGAGAACTATTCCTGATGCAGTCGTTGTAAGGGATCCAAAAACAGTAAAATCAGGTCAGGAGCTTGAGGTAATGGTAGCTAAAGGTTCTTTAATTTGTCGTGTAGAAGGAAAATTATATAATGGCCAAGATAAGTTTTGAAAAATCTTTAAAGCAGCTTGAGCAGATAGTTCAGGAGCTTGAATCCGGGAATCTGCCCCTTGAGAAAGCTATGAAAAAATTTGAAGAAGGCGTTAAGCTTTCAAAATTTTGTTCTGAAAAACTGGATGAAACTGAAAAAAAGATTAGTGTTTTATTGCATGATAATAAGGGCAATATAGCTGAGGAACCTTTCATGCCTGAGAATGAATCAAAAGATGATTAAAAATCCGGCATCCAGTTTTGATCTGAATTCATACCTTATTTTAAAGCGTAAAAAAGTTAATGCTTTTATTAATGAGATTCTGAATAATGCTGCAAATTCCAGCCGTATTGTTCAAGCAATGCATTATTCTCTTATGGCCGGTGGAAAGCGGGTAAGGCCTATCCTGTGTATTGCCGCATCTGAAGCTGTTGGAGGAAATGCAGATGATGTTTTGCCCGCAGCTTGCGCTCTTGAAATGATCCACACCTATTCTCTAATCCATGATGATCTGCCCGCAATGGACAATGATGATCTGCGAAGGGGAAAGCCCACGTGTCACGTAGCATTTGACGAGGCTACAGCTATTCTCGCAGGTGACGCACTTCTTACTTTGGCCTTCCGGATTCTTTCATCAATTAATGAAAATAATTCATCAAACCAGTTGAAAGTTATACGTAAAATTTCATTTGCTGCTGGGTACAACGGCATGATAGAGGGGCAGATGAGAGATATAGCATCAGAAGGTACTTTGCTGTCTCTAAAAGAACTTGAAGATATGCATTCCCTGAAAACAGGAGCCCTTATTGAAGCTTCAATATTTTCCGGTGCCCTGTTAGGCTGTGGAACTCCAAAGCAGATTGATCAGCTTGAAATTTATGCAAAGAATATAGGTCTTGCATTTCAGGTTACTGATGACATTCTTAATATCGAAGGCGATCCTGCTGTTATGGGAAAGGCTGTAGGCACTGATAATGCCCGGGGGAAAAGCACATATCCGTCTATAATGGGATTAAACAAATCCAAAGAATTTGCAAGAAAACTTGTACGTAACGCCTTGCAAGCTCTTGATGATTTTGATAATAATTCCGATTCTCTCAGGGCTATTGCGTGTTATATAATTGAAAGGAAAAGATAAATAGGAGTTGTATCACTTTGAGTTTACTAGAAAAAATTAATTCTCCTTCAGACTTAAAGAGTCTTTCACGGTCGGATCTCCCTGTTCTTGCTGCGGAAATACGCGATGTTATAGTTGATGTTGTGTCTAGAAATGGCGGGCACCTTGCGTCAAGCTTGGGCGCTGTTGAGCTTGCTATTGCAATCCATTATGTTTTTGATGCTCCTGATGATAAGATAATCTGGGACGTAGGTCACCAGGCTTATGCCCACAAGCTCATTACAGGACGCAGAGAACAGTTCCATACACTTAGACAATACCAGGGAATATGCGGGTTTACACGCATGAGTGAAAGCCCCTATGATGCATTTTCAACTGGACACAGCAGCACATCAATATCTGCAAGCCTTGGCATGGCGTGCGCCAAACGTTTAAAAAACGATAAATCAAAAGTTGTAGCGGTTATAGGGGATGGTTCCATGACTGCAGGGCTGGCTTTTGAAGGACTAAATCAGGCTGGAGACATACATAAGGATCTTGTTGTTATTTTTAATGACAACGATATGTCGATTGCCCGTAATGTCGGCGCTGTATCATCACTTTTGAGTAGAACTTTTTCCGCAAAATATATGCAGGATTTTAAAAAAGAGCTGGGCGATTTTCTTAAATCATTACCCAAAATCGGTGGCGATGTATATCAGTTTGCAAAGCGTTCAGAGGAATCTTTAAAGAATTTGATAACTCCTGGAATACTGTTTGAAGCATTCAACTTTGAATATTTTGGCCCCATAAATGGTCACAAGCTTAATCACCTTATAGATATACTTAATAATATCAAATGTCTTAAGGAACCTGTTCTTCTTCATATTACTACAAAAAAGGGGAAGGGATATCCTCCCGCTGAAAAAAATCCAGTCTATTTTCATGGTGTTGGAAGTTTCGAGGTTGAAACGGGCAATTGTATTAAGAAAAAAGGCCCTATTCCTGCCTATACAGAAGTATTTGGCAATACCATGGTGGAACTGGCCAGAAAAGACAATAAAATTATAGCTGTAACTGCTGCTATGCCTGAAGGAACCGGACTGTCTATATTTGCAGAAACCTATCCGGAAAGGTTTTTTGATGTCGGGATTGCTGAACAACATGGTGTTACTTTTGCCGCAGGTTTAGCTGCAGAGGGATTTAAACCTGTAGTGGCAATATATTCTACTTTTTTGCAACGAGCATATGACCAGATATTGCATGATGTATGTATAGAAGCGCTTCCGGTGATTTTTGCGGTTGATCGAGGAGGTATTGTCGGCGATGATGGAGCTACACATAATGGTTTATTCGATTTGTCTTATCTCAGAAGCCTCCCTAATATGGTAGTGATGGCCCCAAAAGATGAAAATGAATTACGTCGAATGCTTGTAACTTCTATGAGCCATAATGGACCAATTGCCTTTCGTTATCCGCGTGGAAGAGGGACAGGCGTAAATATTTCAGAGGATATTGTTCCTTTGCCGATTGGTAAGGGAGAAGTTCTTAAAGAAGGTGACGACATACTTATATTGGCTATAGGCAGACCTGTTTGTGAAGCTCTTTCTGCGCATTCAAAGTTAGCTGAAGAACATAATATATCATCTACTGTTGTAAACTGTCGTTTTGTAAAGCCTCTTGATAGTGAATTGATAACTTCTCTGGCAAAAAAAATACCGAGAATAATAACTATTGAAGAAAATGTGCGACAGGGTGGATTCGGGAGCGCAGTCCTTGAATGCCTGAATGATGAAGGAGTAACTTCATTTCACCTTAAACGTATAGGCATACCTGATATTTTTGTCGAGCACGGCCCGCAGGAACTTCTCAGATCTAAATATAACATAGATGCATCCTCCATAGTAAATGCCGCCAGGGAACTTATGAATCAATGTTAATAAACGATTCACGGTTCACGGTTCACGGTTCACGGTTAGAGAGCGATGAAGATTGAACGGCAGAGTAAAGCGTTTTTTGAACGTCGAACATCGAACATCAAACGTTGAACATCGAATGATGAAATCGCTTCGCTCCGCCGGTTTATAAATTGGGAGAATACCTTATTCAAAATTCGACGTTGGACGTTCGATGTTCGATGTTCATATTGGTTCAGGGTTCAAAAAATTGGTCAAAAGAGTTGGTTTTGCAAAGGTCTCAAAGAAGGCAAGGCTTGATGTGCTGCTTATTGAAAAAGGATTGATATCAAGTCGTCAACGTGGTCGTGCCCTGATAATGGCAGGCAAGGTTTTTGTAAATGACCAGCGAATAGATAAACCGGGAGTTCTTGTAGCTAAAGATGACGATATTGTTCTGAAAGGAACAGATATTCCATATGTAGGCAGGGGCGGTCTTAAACTTGAAGAAGCATTAAAATCTTTTAAAATAAAAGTTGACGGCCTTGTATGTCTTGATGTGGGCGCATCTACCGGCGGATTTACAGACTGTCTGTTACAACATGGCGCGGACTGTGTTTTTGCCGTAGATGTCGGATATGGACAACTGGATTGGAAGCTGAGGCAGGATCCAAGAGTCGTTGTTATAGAACGTACAAATATTCGGAATATTTCTGCTGATACCCTGCCCCAACTCGTGGATCTCATTACTATAGACGTTTCCTTTATTTCCCTCAAAATTGTTGTACCTTCAGTAATTAAGTTTTTAAAACAAGATTCCAGAATTATTGCGCTGATAAAACCACAGTTTGAAGTTGGTAAAGGCAAGGTCGGAAAAGGCGGTGTGGTGCGCGATTCTAATCTTCATAATGAGGTTGTAAAGGATCTCTCGGAATTTTTTACTAAAACAGGTCTGAAATGCGAGTCAGTCATTCCTTCTCCAATACTTGGCCCTAAAGGAAACAAGGAGTTTTTTATTTCTCTAACTACAGGTGTCAGGGATCCCTGATCCCTGCTCAGGGAAACGTCAAAGTCAGTGCTAAAGTGCTAATATTTAGAGTTTGTGGGGACCTCAAAATCCGAAATACGAATATCGAAACTCGAAACAATATCTAATTTCAAATATCAAATGACCAAAACATGTCAGGCACTTATGCAATATCTATGGCGCTCCACCATGTTTGAAATTTTGAATTTTGGTCATTCGTATTTGTTTCGGATTTCGAGCTTCGAGCTTCGAATTTATTGAAAATTGAATAAGCAAGCAATTCTTGTGAATTCAGGAGGTTACCAGCTTAAGTGACGTGGCCCTGGATCCCTGCTTTTTAATCTTGATTTATTTAGGTTAAACATATAAAAGAAAATCTTTGGCCAATTTTATTGGTAAGTAAAAAACTAACAGAGAGGAGTTTTAAGTGAGTGAAATGGTTAAACAATTAAGAAATATTGCTTTTGTTGCCCATGGAGGCGCAGGGAAAACTTCTCTGGCGGAAGTCATGCTATATAATGCTGGAGTTATCAAACGATTGGGACGTGTTGAAGACGGCAATACAGTGATGGACTTTGAGCCGGAAGAGCTTAAACGAACAATGAGTTTAAGCACTGGATTTCACCAATACAACTGGAAAAAACAGATAGTAAGTATAATTGATACGCCAGGTGATCAGAACTTTTTTTCAGATACTAGAAACTGTATGCAGGCAGCTAATGCGGTTGTTGTTGTTATAGATGCTGTTGATGGTTTGAAAGTTCAGACCGAGATGGCATGGGATTTTGCTGGTGAATTAGATCTGCCTTGCGTTATTTTCATAAATAAACTGGACAGGGAACGGTCGGATTTTTTTCGCACTTTAAAAGATGCTGTAGATAGTTTTGAACCAAAGCCGATTATTCTTCAACTTCCAATAGGTGCTGAATCCGAATTTAAAGGAGTTGTCGATCTTATCGGCATGAATGCTTATGCATATGATACTGAAGGCAAGGCAAAAGAGGTTGATATACCATCAGATATGCAGGAGTTAGTGGAGAGTGAACGTGAAGCACTTGTCGAAAATATTGCTGAGGCTGATGATGAACTCCTCGAAAGGTATCTTGAAGGCGAAACCTTGTCAAATAATGATATTGAGGCGGCTTTAAGAAAGGGAATTTTATCAAGGGCATTTGCACCCGTGCTTTGTGGTTCTGCAACAAAGAATATAGGTATAGATCTTGTTTCAGATTTTATTGTCAATTGTATGCCTTCGCCCCTTGACAGGGGTTCCATAATCGGTACTGATCCGTCGGGCGAAAATGAAATCAAATGTTATCCCGACCCTGATGCGCCTTTTTCAGCATTTGTATTTAAGACAGTGGCGGATCCATATGCCGGCCGTCTTTCAATATTCAGAATTGTATCAGGTTCGCTGGGATCAGACGGTACTTTCTATAATTCAAACAAAGAGTCAAAAGAAAGATTCAACCAGCTTTTAATGGTTACAGGCAAAGAACAGAAACCAATTAACGAAGCAGGCCCAGGAGCCATTGTTGCTGTAGCCAAACTTAAAAATACCACTACCGGTGATACGCTTTGCAGTGAAAGTAATAAAGTAAAATTCAAATGTGTGGAACCACTTCCAACACTTATTTCGTTTTCTCTTGAATCCAAGGCAAAAGGAGATGAAGATAAAGTTTTTATTTCTCTTTCAAAGCTGTTAGAGGAAGACACGGCTTTAAAACTTAATAGAAATTCTGAAACAAAGGAAATTCTCTTATCCGGAAGAGGCCAGGTCCATATTGAGGCTACTATTGAAAAGCTTAAAAGGAAGTTTAATGTGGAAGTCCTCTTAAATATTCCGAAAGTTCCCTATAAAGAGACAATCAAAAAAAAGGTGCGTGTTCAGGGAAAACACAAAAAACAGTCAGGCGGACATGGTCAGTATGGCGACTGCTGGATTCAGATGGAACCTTTAGAACGAAGCAAGGGATTTGAATTTGTTGATGCTATCGTTGGTGGCGCAATACCTAAAACTTACATCCCTGCTGTGGAAAAAGGGATACTGGAAGCTTGCCGGAAGGGAGTCCTTGCCGGCTTCCCATTTGTTGATTTCAGGGTTAAACTTGATGATGGATCATATCATGCGGTAGATTCTTCTGAAATGGCTTTTAAGATCGCAGGTTCTCTTGCTTTTAAAAAGGCTGCCGAAGAGGCAAAGCCGGTTCTTCTGGAGCCTGTAATGAAGGTTTCAATAATTACACCCGATGAATTTATGGGAGATATTATGGGTGATCTGAACAGCAGGCGAGGCAGAGTACTGGGAATGGATACCAAAGGTAAAAATCAGGTCATAAATGCCCACGTGCCTATGGCGGAATTTTTAACCTATGCGCCGGATCTTAATTCTATGACAGGCGGTCGTGGAACATTTTCAATGGAATTATCACATTATGATGAAGTCCCTGCTCAGATATCGCAGAAAATTATAGAAGAAATAAACAAAAATAAGGAATAATGTATGAAGGTAGATAGGCTGAAGGCTGTCAGGAAGCTTCCACCTTCAGCCTTCCACCTGAGTAGTTTTACCCCCCTGCCCTGCTATCCCTATAAATCTACTGAAAATTCTTCTCTTATCTCCCTTTTTTTCCTCTTGCAATGGATTTGTGATACCAGTTATATTAGGTAATCGTTCACGGTTGTCAGTCCCAAACACCCCATAAGTGCCGGAGGTGATATTAAAATGAATCCGATAGATACTATTTTAAAAAATACAAGAATGAGGACTAAGATTCTCGTGGCAACCATAATGGTTGTTGGCTTCTTCATGGGACTAAGTCTCTATAAAAGTCTGGTCATACATAAAGAAACCGCCATGAACCAGGTGGCCGGTTCATCAGACCACCTGCTTGAAAGCATTTATAGTGGAATTAAATTTCCCATGTCAGTGGGCGACTGCAAAACTATCAGAGAACAGATGAAGGACATAAAACACCACATGGAGGGAGTTCAGGTATATATTTCCGACTTTCAAAAGACGATTATGTATGCTTCTGAAGAAGAGCGAATTTACAAAAGCATGGCAACATACCTTTATGAAAACAAATCGCGTGATGCCCTGGCTGAATCTTTATTGACCGGACAAGCTCCTGATATTTCCTTTTCCGAAACAGAAAACCATACCCCATATCTTATAACAATAAAACCTATCCTTAATGAAGACTCTTGCCATCATTGCCATGGCTCTATCAGAAAAGTTCTCGGCGCTATGATCATCAAGCAGCCTATCAAAGAGGTATTTGCTGCTATCGTTAATACCCGTAACAGTCTTATTATTTATTTTGCTGCCGCAATCATTGGGGTAGTTGTGGTTATAAACTTTTTCTTTTCAAGGCTGGTTACTAAGCGAATCCAGCTTCTGAGAGCAAAAACCGGTCAGGTAGCTGGTGGAGATGTCACAGTTGAAGTACATGATGATCATAAAGATTCAATCGGAGGGCTATCACGCAACTTCAACCTCATGGTAAAAAGTATACGTGACAGGATAGAGTATGCCAACAGTTTGAAGCATGGAATAGTTGATCCTTTCTTAATGGTTGATCCGGACATGAAAGTTACTTTTATTAATGAAAATGCTGCCCGCTTGTCAGGCCTCACCCCGGAAGATGCGATAGGCAAACCCTGCCACGAAGTTTTCCATAGCAGTGCATGCAAAAAAGATTGCCCCGTTAAAAAAGCAATTCAAACGGGTAAAGTCACCAAAGCAATAAAGTTTACCTTAACAGACAGCAAAGGAAAAGAAATTCCTGTTGTGTCTATTTCTTCTATATTGAGAGACTCCTCAGGCAAAGTTCTAGGAGCATTTGAGATAATTCGCGACATAACTCTAGAGGTGGAAGCAGAAAACAGGCTTCAAGAAGCATATCTTGAGGAGGAGAAAGCCAGGGAAGCTGCTGAAGCCGCCGCGCTGGCCAAGAGCGAGTTTCTTGCAAACATGAGCCATGAAATCAGGACTCCAATGCACGGAGTCATAGCTGCGACAGAGCTGGCGCTGAACGAAAAAATGCCTCCAAAGCCGGAGCACTATCTAAAGATAATACAGACTTCTGCTTATTCCCTGCTTGGGATCATTAACGATATCCTGGATTTTTCAAAAATAGAAGCAGACAAACTGGATTTGGAAATTCGTCCCTTTAGTATTGACGATATAATGGACAGATCGGTTGATGTTTTAATTAATAAGGCGGCTGAAAAGAGCATTGAAATTATAGTTGATATAGATATTGATACACCAAAGGCTCTTATGGGAGATCCTCTTCGTCTTCAGCAGATTATAACCAACTTAATAAGCAATGCGATCAAATTTACAGATAATGAAGGAACTGTTCTTGTGGGTGTCAAAGATACAGAAAAGTCGATGGATCATGTTGTTTTGACCTTTTTTGTAAAAGACACCGGTGTTGGAATAGCGCCGGAACATCTTAATAAGCTTTTTGTACCTTTCAGCCAGGTTGATGCATCAAGCACGCGAAAATACGAAGGCACAGGTCTGGGATTAACTATTTGCAAGCAACTGGTTGAGAAGATGGGCGGCAGGATATGGGCTGAAAGTGAACCAGGCAAGGGCAGCACTTTTACTTTTACAGCCCATTTTGGCTTTCAGTCTGTGCAAAAGGAGAGAAAGCTTGTGCCTCCTCCGGATATTCAAGGTTTAAGGGTTCTGGTTGTTGACGACTGTGCTGAGACCAGAACCATAATGCAGAAAATACTTGAGTCTTTTGGCTTGCATGTTGAGCTGGTTGGCTCCGGCATGGAATCACTCAGCTTGCTCAAGGACAAACAGGACAGCGGGGAGCCGTTTGAGCTTGTTATAATAGACTGGCTGATGCCCGGTTTGGATGGGATTGAGACTACAAAGAAAATCCGCAGGGAACTGAAGTTGAGCATTCCCATAATATTGATGACAGCTTTTGGAAAAGAGGCTGAAGATTTGGATATTGAGAAAGATGGAATAACCGGTTTTCTTGCCAAGCCGATATACCAGTCAATGCTTTTTAATGCGATTATGGATGCTTTTGGAAAGGAACAGTTGAAGAACTCCGGCAGGGATAAACCCATCATTACCAGTACATCTATTTACAAGAAGCGTCTTAAAGGTATTCGGGTACTTGTGGCGGAAGACAATCCAACCAATCAGGAGATTGCATTAGCGATACTGGAAGGAGCCGGGATGGTTGTAAAGGTTGTCAGGAACGGAAAAGAGGCTGTTGCTGCAGTTTTGGAAGGTGGTTTTGATGCCGTATTAATGGACATACAAATGCCTGAGATGGATGGGTATGAAGCGACAAGGATGATTCGGGGACGGGAAGAAGAATCAGGTATTTCGGTTCGAGGTGAGAGAATTCCTATCATTGCCATGACAGCCCATGCCATGAAAGGCGATGAGGAGAAGTGCCTTGAGGCTGGTATGGATGCGTATGTCTCCAAACCGATCAACCAGAACAGACTATTCCGTGCTCTATGCCATTCGCTGAAATTCCAGCAGATATCTGCGCAGTACATTGAGACTGATGCCTCAACAGATGGCCTTCCTGCAGAACTGCCTGGCATTAAAATCAGCAAAGCTCTTAAAGCACTTAATATAGATGGAAATATTTTCAAGGATATACTTATAAAGTTTCTTGGAAGCAATAAGGATACCATAAGTAACATAAGGTCTGCATTTGAGAGCGAGGATTGGGAGTCGCTCATGCAGATATCTCACAGCCTAAAAGGCAGTGCCGGTAGTATCGGAGCAGACAGGCTGTATAAAGCAGCCCAGGAACTCGAAACCGCAGGCAAAGAGGGAGCGCCGATATCTGCTTTGCTCGAAACAGTGGAAACCGCTCTGAACCAGGTTTTGGCATCACTGCAGTCGCTCGCTGATACCTCAAAAGCTGAGCCCTTAGCCGGCAAAGAGCGTGGCGCGGCGGCTCCCGATGTAGATCCGGCACAGGTCATACCAGCACTGAAACAGCTTGCCGATGCCCTCAATCTTGCTGAACCCGAAGAGATTAAAAAACATATCAAAGTCATAAAGAAATATCTCGATATCTCAATCCTCAAGGATATTGAAGACCAGGTAAATGACTATGAATATGACAAAGCTCTGGAAATGCTCAAAGGGATTATGGAAGAGATGGAGAAGGATGCCAAATGATCGATAAACTTATTATTAAATGCCGGATTATGATCTTCCTGTTTACCTTATTAATTGCAGGATTAATTACAGGTACCTCCCTGGGACAAGAAAACCCGGTAAAAATCGGCGTTCTGGCCATAAGAGGAGCGGACCAGTGCCTGGAAAAGTGGTCGCCCACTGCCCAATATCTATCAGCCAGGATTCCGGACAGGACTTTTGTGATCATACCGCTGGATCATAAGCAAATTTACTCTTCTGTTGAAAGGGGAGAAGTCGATTTTATTCTGGCCAACCCATCCTTCTATGTGGAACTGGAATACCGGTATGGAGCAAACCGTATAGCTACATTGAAAAACCTGTGTCTCGATAGCTTTTATACCAGATATTGGGGGGTGATTTTCTGGAGAGCGGATCGTAGTGACATACAACAAATCAATGATCTCAAAGGCAAAACTTTCATGGCCACAGACGAAGGCTCTTTGGGGGGCTGGAGGATGGTGTGGCGGGAATTGAAAGAAATGGGAATTGATCCGTACAGGGATTTCAAAGACCTTAAGTTTATCGGCACACAAGACGCTGTCGTCTATGCTGTTAGAGACGGCAAGGTAGATGCCGGAACAGTAAGGGCCGATACGTTCATAAGAATGCATGCCGAAGGAAAGATCAATCTTGAAGACTTTTATGTGCCTCATGAACACGGCGAGAAGAGTGTGGATTGCCCGCCATTTCCTCACTCAACTCGAGGATATCCGGAATGGCCCATGGCGAAAATCAAGGACACTCCGGATGAACTGGCGGAAAAAGTTGCAATAGCCCTGATCGAAATGCCCTCAAACTCACCTGCGGCCATAGCAGCAAAATGCGGTGGTTGGACAATACCCATGAACTATCAACCGGTACATGAGTGTTTAAGGTATCTAAAGGTCGGCCCTTACAAGGATCTGGGCAAGATAACAATTGCCGATGTTATCAGAATCTACTGGCCCTGGATTTTATTTACTATTGTTTTGTTTCTTGTGATAACGGGTTTTAGCATTAAAATCCTGATCTTAAATCGAAACATTAAAGCATCTCATATCAAGCTAGAGAATGTAAAGGCTTATACTCGCGGACTCATCGAGAGCAGTCCCGATGCACTGGTCACATTTGACGAAAAGGGTATTATTACCGATGTGAATGAACAGATGGCCAAACTTACCAAATACGCCCGCGAAGAATTGATCGGCAGCCAATTCCGTGACTACTTTACTGATCCGGAAAGAGCCGACCTGGGGGTGAAAAAATCTTTTGAGGAAGGGAAAGTAACAAACTACGGGCTTGTGATGAAATCGAAAAGAGACAATGAAACAATAGTCTCTTATAATGCTACAGTATACAGGGATGAGAAAGGACAGGTCAGAGGAGTCTTTGCGGCAGCCAGAGATATAAGCGAAACCAAGCGGATGGTCAAAGAATTAGAAGATACAAAGGCTTATACTCGCGGACTCATCGAGAGCAGCCTTGATGCACTGGTCACATTTGACGAAAAGGGTATTATTACCGATGTGAATGAACAGACGATCAAACTTACCGAATACACTCGTGAAGAATTGATCGGCAGCCAATTCCGTGACTACTTTACTGATCCGGAAAGAGCCGACCTGGGGGTGAAAAAATCTTTTGAGGAAGAGAAAGTAACAAACTACGAGCTTGTGATGAAATCAAAAAGAGACAATGAAACAATAGTCTCTTATAATGCCACAGTATACAGGGATGAGAAAGGACAGGTCAGAGGAGTCTTTGCGGCAGCCAGAGATATAAGCGAAACCAAGCGGATGGTCAAAGAATTAGAAGATACAAAGGCTTATACTCGCGGACTCATCGAGAGCAGCCTTGATGCACTGGTCACATTTGACGAAAAGGGTATTATTACCGATGTGAATGAACAGACGATCAAACTTACCAAATACGCCCGCGAAGAATTGATCGGCAGCCAATTCCACGACTACTTTACTGATCCGGAAAGAGCCGACCTGGGGGTAAAAAGATCTTTTGAGGAAGAGAAAGTAACAGACTACGAGCTTGTGATGAAATCGAAAAGAGACAATGAAACAATAGTCTCTTATAATGCTACAGTATACAGGGATGAGAAAGGACAGGCCAGAGGGGTCTTTGCAGCAGCCAGAGATATCAGCGAAAGTAAACGAGTTGAAAAAGAATTAATTAAAGCCAAAGAAACCGCCGAAACCGCCACCATCGCCAAGAGTGAGTTTTTGGCTAATATGAGCCACGAAATCCGGACACCCATGAACGGGGTCATTGCCGCCGCAGAGCTGGCGCTGTCTGAAAAAATATCTCCCAGGACAGAGCACTATCTGAAAATAATACAATCTTCCGCTTATTCCCTGCTTAGAATTATTAATGATATCCTGGATTTTTCAAAAATCGAAGCTGATAAGCTCGACATAGAAACACACCCGTTTTTGTTAGACGAGGTAATAGATAGAATAACGGACGTGTTTATGAGTGAGGCTGCCGGCAAGAGGATTGAACTCCTTGTTGATATTGATCTTGAAGCGCCAAATGCCTTGATCGGCGATCCCCTCCGCCTTCAACAAATCCTCAAAAATCTGGTAAGCAATGCTGTTAAATTCACGGAAATTGGAGGGATCATTCTTGTGAGAGTAAAAGAGTCCGAAAAATCGGCAGACCGGACAACTCTGACTTTTTCCGTAAAAGACACCGGTATAGGAATAGCGCCAAAATACCTGTCCAAGCTTTTTAAACCTTTTAGCCAGGTTGATACATCCAGCACGCGAGAATATGAGGGCACAGGACTTGGGTTGAGTATTTGCAAACGACTGGTGGAAATGATGGGAGGCAGAATCTGGGTTGAAAGCGAATTGGAAAAGGGAAGCACTTTCAGCTTTACAATATGTCTCGGCCGGCAATCTGCGGATCAGAAACAAAAGCTCGTGCCTCCTCCTGATATTCAACACTTAAACGTGCTGGTTGTTGACGACTGTGCTGACAGCAGGCTTATCATGCAAAAAATGCTGGAGTCTTTTGGTTTGCGAGTAAAGTTGGTCTCATCCGGCGAAGAATCGCTAAAAGCCCTGAAAGAAAACAAAACACGGGAAGAACCTTTTGAACTGGTTGTAATCGACTGGCTGATGCCCGGGCTGGGTGGAATTGAGACTTCAAAAAGAATCCGGAAAGACTTGAAGCTGACTATCCCGATAATAATGATGACCGCTTTTGGGAAAGAAAACGAAATGCTGGATGCTGAAAAGGCAGGAATTAACGCGTTCCTCACCAAACCCATACACCAGTCAACGCTTTTTAATGCTATCATGGATACCTTTGGGAAAAAAGCGCTGAAAATAGAGGAAAAAGAAAAACATATCACCACCAAGGCAAGTATTTACAAGAACTTCCTCAGAGGAATACGAATTCTTGTGGCAGAAGACAATCCCACCAATCAGGAAATCGCATTGGCGATACTTGAAGGAGCAGGGATTGTTGTCGAAATTGCCGATAATGGAAAAAAGGTGGTCGAGGCTTTGCAGAGAAGTCGTTTTGATGCTGTGCTCATGGACATCCAGATGCCTGAAATGGATGGATATGAGGCAACAAGAATAATTCGGAAAGACTCTAAGTTTAAATCACTTCCCATCATCGCCATGACCGCTCATGCCATGAAAGGTGATGAGGAAAAATGCCTGCAAGCAGGAATGGACGGTTACGTCTCCAAACCCATCAGTCAGGACAGACTATTCCATACTATATGGAAATCAATGAAACACCAGAAAAAAGCGCTGTATTCCGGGGAGCCGGAAACCCCTGAAGCTATAGACATTACAGTTACACAAACCGAAGATCTCCCGAAAAGACTCCCGGGAATCAACATTCAAGATGCCCTGAGCGCACTGAATATAGACAAAGCTGTTTTCAAACACATACTCATAGGGTTTCTAAAAAACAATAAATTGAGCGCAAATAAAATAAGAGAGGCTTTTAACAGAAAAGATTGGGAATCAATTGTGCAACTCGTTCACAGTCTAAAAGGCAGCGCCGGCAATATAGGAGCATACAAGCTGTATAAAACAGCCCAGGAACTCGAAACCGCCGGTAGAGAAGGAGCACCGACATCTGCTTTGCTCGACAAAGTTGAAACCGCTCTGAACCAGGTTTTGGAATCGTTGCAAATGCTTACTGATACCTCAAAAACTGAGCCTTTACCCGGCAAAGAGCGTGGCGTGGGTCCTGGTGTAGATCCGGCACAGGTTATACCAGTATTGAAACAGCTTGCCGATGCCCTCGATCTTGCTGAGCCCGAAGAGATTAAAAAACATATGGAAGTCATCAAGAAATTTCTCGACATCTCAATCTTCCGGAATCTTGAAGACCAGGTAAATGACTATGAATATGACAATGCTTTAAAAACGCTCAAAGGGATTATGGAAGAAATGGAGAAAAAAAGTGCGGGTCAGCGCCACTAAGGCACAAAGAAGGGATATGATTTATGAATTTTAAGAAAATTATATTATAATCTTGGTGTCTTAGTGTCTTTGTGGCTGAGCTATTACGAACAAAAAGGTGACAACAGTGGAAAAAATTAAGCCTCTGGTTTTGATTGTTGACGACAACTCAACAAATATCGATCTATTGGTAGACACATTAAAGAACGACTACCGGCTGGGTGTTGCCAAAAATGGACAGAAAGCGCTTGATTATACGGAAAAGCACCTGCCGGATTTGATCCTCCTGGACATCATGATGCCTGGAGCGGATGGATACGAGGTGTGTACCAAACTGAAAGCAGCCACTCGAACAAAAGACATTCCAGTAATTTTCATCACTGCGATGACTGAAACAGCGCACAAAACCCGAGCGTTTGAAGCAGGCGCTCTGGATTACATCACCAAGCCTTTTCATACAGCAGAAGTAAAAGCAAGGGTCAGAACACATCTGTCTTTAAAAAAGGCGCGTGAGCATGAGATATATATCGCCTCCAAAATCCAGAAAACTCTTCTGCTTGGTAAACCGCCACGCGATATTAATGGAATACAGATAGCTCAGTTGACGATTCCTTCACAAAAGGTCGATGGCGATTTTTATGACTTTTTTAAACTTAACAACCAGTGTTTTGATCTCGTGGTTGGAGATGTCATGGGCAAGGGGATTCCGGCGGCTTTGTTGGGAGCAGCCATAAAAAGTCATTTTTTGCGCGTTCTAAATGAACTGATTCGCTTGACTGAAAAAAAAGAATTTCCCGATCCTGAAAAAATTATTTCATCAGTCCATTCCAGCATGATTGATCAACTGGAAGATATAGAAACTTTTGTTACCTTATGTTATGCTCGATTCGATATGGCAAAGTATCTGCTTAGTTTTGTTGATTGCGGCCATATGCGAACTATCCACTTTCATGCTGATTCAAACAGATGCAGTCTGCTTCGGGGAGTGAACATGCCACTGGGCTTTCCTGAACAGGAACCTTTCAAACAGACTTTGGTGTCTTTTAAACCGGGAGATCTCTTTGTCTTTTACTCGGACGGCCTGACAGAAGCCAAAAACCAGGACGGTGTTTTGTATGGCGAGAAACGTTTGGTCGATTTTGTGCAAAAAAACGCAATAATTGAACCCAAAGAGCTTATAAATATTGTCCGAAAAAATGTTGTTGCATTTTCACAATCCGACATTTTTGATGATGACCTCACGTGCGTGTTGGTCGGTATTGAGAAAAAATCTACGAGTCAGGCTCTGTTAGATAAAGCAAAACTCGAAATTAAGAACGATCTGACAGAACTGGCACGAGTTCGAGCCTTTGTTCGAAATTTTTGTGAAGGTATCCCGGATCTTCCTCTTGATAACAACCGCATAAACTTGATCGAATTAGCTGTTACCGAAGTTACGGCCAACATCATTAAACACGCATATGGTGAACATACTGGTGAACAAATTCAAATAAATGCCCTGCTATTGGATGACAAAATTGTTCTTCAATTTTACGATTGGGGCAAAGAGTTTGATCCGAAGTCGGTTCCACTGCCGGTATTTGACGGATCACAAAGTGGTGGATTCGGTCTTCATATCATTTCTCATACCGTAGATGAAGTGGTATACTCACGTGATAAAAAAGGGAGAAATTGCGCCTGCCTGAAAATTAAGCTAACCAGAAAGGATTAACATGAAATTAAGCACGGAAAAAATTGGCGAAGTGACAGTTGTAACAGTGCTGACAGAAGTTTTGGATGCAAGCAATGCTGAAGAATTTAAAATAGCCACAGCTCCCATACTTGAAAAAAACAACAAGGTTGTGTTTGAAATAAGTCAAATAAAATTTATGGACAGTTCCGGATGCGGAACCCTGCTATCTTTCCTCAGGCAGTTGAAGAGTTCAAATGGAACTCTCAAGCTGTGCAGAGTACAAGAACCGGTCCGCAGGCTGTTCGAGCTTGTTCGAATTGATCGAATAATTGAAATTTTTGACACAAAAGAAGAGGCTGTGAAGGCTTTTTAAGATGGGGATTTAGGAATTGGGGATTAAAATCAATAAAATACCTTCAATTCCTAAATTCCCAAATCCCCAAATCCCCAAATTTGTCATGATCCATAATGATTAATTAAAAGCTGCTCAATTTTTTCTTCGAGCATTTCATATGATTATTTTTGAGAAGCATATTTCATGTTTTTCTTTATATCAGATTAATGCAAACGTATCTCGAACTTTTTTAATATTTTTGGCTCTCTGGTATTTGATGCTCTTCCGCTAATACTTTGATTTAGAAATATTTTTTATTTTCAGATAGTTACAATTCAGGCTATTAAACTCCTAATTTGTGTAATCATGTAGGTTGGGTTGAGAGACAGAGTCCCGAAACCCAACAACAGCTTAAGATCGTTGGGTTTCGCTTTGCTCAACCCAACCTACAGAAAGTGTCCCCAAAAAGATCAAAATATAATCAAAGTAAGTGGGTATTCCCTTCACTCACGTTTAAAGGCAGGTATCTACTTGAATATATAGGAATTTTTAGCTTTTTCGTTTTTATTTAAGAAATGTCCAAATACTTTTTAAATTCAAATAGTTAAAGGCAAACAACGTGAGTTAAGTGCATACCCAGTTCAAAGTATTAGCAGAATTCACTACCGTACACTTTTTGTAATAATTTGAAATTAAAGAACAAAACAATTTCATATGATAATCATGTTAGCGCAATTTGCTCATTTTATCCAACATTTTGACTGAAATTCAGCAATTCTTGAGTAAATTTTTACTGCAAATCAGATAAAAAGTCATTGCATTGTAAGATATTTAGCCAAAGAAATATCATATTTAGCAATATTAACAAAGAGTTAAAAAAGTGTACGGTAGTGAATAGCGGAAGAGCATCGACTTCCTGACACTTCTTTAAAATTAAATCTGACCTTCCCATCATTTGTACTATTGTACTATCCTGAAACTATGTAAAAAATGTAATAGAATTTATGTATTTTGCTGCACAATTTCACATATTCTTCTATAAATTATCATAGCTATCCTTGCAGTATAATTGATGTAACTATTTAATATCTAAAGCATTACTTCCATAATAATATCAATGGCATGCTTTTTGCATAAAAAGTAAAGTTGAAATAAACCTTAAAATGTCTGCAATTCAGAGATAAGTTTTTAAAAGTAATAACCTATTTGAAAAACCATAAAGAATATATGAAATATGATAAATATCTGTCAGAAGGTTATCCAATTGGTTCTGGTGTTGTCGAATCGGCCTGCAGTCACGTAGTTAAGGATAGAATGGAAATATCAGGTGCCCGGTGGGGAATTAACGGGTCAGATTCAATTCTGAAGTTACGTTCAGTGGCAAAAAGTAAGAATTGGGATGAATACTGGGAATTTTTCACAACACAGGCTAAGAACAATACATTTTTTCCTGATGAATATAATTTGATGAATGTACAGGAAAAAATGGTTGCTTAACTTTGGTTGCACTCTAACCATTTTGGCCGATTTGGACACCTTACCCTAAGCCCAACCAGGAAGGCGCTGTGAACCGCCTTTCAGCGGACGCGGTTTCTCATCAAGAGATGATAGGTTTGACCGCGACCACGGCGCTCTAAAAGACAATTTCTGTATGGAAGCTTACAAGCATGCCAGGGTTTTGATTGTAGATGATAACCGCGAATTGTGTGATGTCGTTCAGGAGATGATCTCTTATTGGGGGATAAAGACGAAAATTGTTACTGACCCAAACATGGTTGTCAGTCAGGTGTCGGATTCTTTTTACAACATTGTGCTTCTTGATATTGTCATGCCTGAGAAGTCCGGATTTGATTTGATTCCGGAAATACGCAGCCTTTCTCCCGATACCAAAATAATCGTTATGACCGGCTATGCTGACACTGAAAAGGCCATCAGAGCCATCAAACTGGGCGTCTTTGATTTTTTGGAAAAACCGATCACAATGGAGTTGCTGTCTCATGCCGTCAAGCGTGCACTTGATACCCAAAATCTGGAATTTGACCTCTTGGTTCGTGGAAGGAAATTGGAGGAGGCAAACGAGCAGATTGTGGACACCAATAAGTCTCTGTCAGTCTTGGCGAGAAATTTTGAAAAGACGCAGGACTATACGGAAAATCAGATAATCAAAAAAATCAGGTCATTGATGATTCCCATTATGAAAAAACTTCAACGAGACAAGAGCCTGGAAAGGCATAAAGCTGAATTGAGTATTTTGACCTTCGGGTTAGTCGGTGACATGAAAATATTCGGTTTGCTTTCTTTCAGCGAGCTGCGTATCGCCTCCATGATAATGAGCGGGTTAACAAGCCAGAAAATTGCCAACGAGTTGTACATTTCTCTCAGGACGGTCGAAACCCACCGGAAGAATATCCGCAAGAAACTGAATATCAATAATTCCCACCAGAACCTCAGGGACTATCTTGAATCGAGGATGGCGAAAGACCAATACATTTTCGACTGATCCTTGCTCTTGACCCAAATCTATGCGCCTGTCCATGAATACCAAACAAAATCCCGGACAATCTTGCGCAAGTTATTCACAAACAGATCCTAAAGATCCTGCCATTCCACGACAAATCTGTCCGTCCTATACAAAATTTTCCGAAAGCTCTTATATGGGTTGTCTAAGAAATAATGGGTATGTTTGTACCCAGAAAAGAACCCGTGTTGACTTTTCCTGCAGAGCTGGTCAAATAGATAATATATTGATTGACAGAGAAAAAGAATGAAAACTGAACGAAGGAAATTCAGCAGATTCTTGGCGCAAGACACAGCGTTCGCAGTCTTGAGGCCTACCTTCAGCAAGGTGGGGAAGATCAAAGACATAAGTGGCGGTGGTCTGGCTTTTCACTATATTGGCTATGATGGGCAGCAAAAAGACTCGTCAGAAATGGATATTTTCCTATGCGAGGAGGGTTGTTTTCATCTATCCAAAATACCGTGCAAGATAATACATGATTACAAAGTTGACGAATACCAAACATCGATTCATCGTATCGAAACGAGGCGGTGTGGTGTGGAGTTTAGGGGGCTGACGGAAGAACAGGCGGCTGAGCTGGAGTTTTTCCTTAAAAACCACACAACAGGAACTGCTTGAGGGACCAGATCCATTTGTTGCCAGTTTTATACCATAAGTAGGGGTAATGATTAAACATATTGCACTGCCATTTGATGTAATCGAAGGGGCGGAGCTGTGTTTGCGCAAAGCGGATAGTACATGGACGAGAATTTTATCAAAACGCAAAAGGTTGTTACACTCGATCAGGGTTCCAATACGAACTCCGAAAGTGGCATCAGCCTCCACTACCTTATGGCAGCGTTGCAGCGTCGCTTCTGGTATGTGGTGGTCACCTTTTTTGTCATCTTCATGGCCACCCTCATCTACTGCATGCAAGCTCCCAAGGTTTACCGGTCGAGCACTGTCATCCTGGTCCAACCCCAGGAAGTGCCTTACGATTATGTGAGACCCACAATCACCTCCGATGCGATAGCCCGGCTGAACACCTTGAAGGAACAGGTAATGAGCCGACCAAGGCTGGAGAAAATAATCATAGAGTATAATCTCTACCAGAAAGTCCGCGCTGCCAAAACCATGTTCGACGCTGTAGAGCGTATGCGCAGGCACGTTGAGATCAAGATAAATGAGCCTGGTGGGTCTCGACAAAGGCACGATGTGGCTCCCGCCTCATTTGAGGTCTCCTTCGTAGGGGCGAATCCGGTCAAGGTAAGAGATGTGACCGCAACGATCGCCAATCTCTTTATTGAGGATAACCTCAGATTGCGTGAGAGTCAGGCGGTAAGCACATCGAGATTCCTGGAACGGGAGCTTGAAGGGATGAGAGAGGAATTGCGCCGGAAAGAAGAGCGTGTGCGTCAGTTCAAAGAAGAACACATAGGTATGCTGCCGGAGCAGATGGAAAACAACTATCGCATTTTGACTCAACTGCAGCAGCACCTGGATTCCTTAAACGCGATCTTCCAGCAGACCGAGAACCGCAAGGTGCTCCTTCAAGTCCAACTGGGCAGACTGGAGACCCTTCAGGCCGAAGCCCTTGAAGCCAGAGTTTCACTTAGCGGTGCTGCCAACGGCCCGAGGCCTCTTAGTCTTGAGGAGCTTCGCCAAAAACTCGAGACCCTGCAATCCAGGTACAGAGATCAACATCCTGATGTGATTATACTGAAGAAAACTATCGCCAGGCTGGAAAAGAAGAAAGAAGGCACGGATACTGAAGCCGACGTGGGTGGGCACAGCGCATCTTCCATTAACAGCGAAGCCCGGCGGCTCTTGATCGTTCAGAAGGAAGATCTGATTATCCAACTGAAACTGATCGACAAAGAAATTGACAAGTACACTGATGAAAAAGGGCAAACCAGTGCGCAGATCAAAGCCTACCGCAATCGCATCGAGGGTGGGCCCAAAGTCGAGGCGATGTTCGTGGACTTGCGGCGTGGCTACGAAGAGGCCCAGGAAAACTATCAATCACTGCTCCAAAAAAAAATGCAGGCCAAGCTGGCTGAAAATCTGGAGCGCACCCAGAAGGGCGAGCAATTCATTGTTTTGGACCCCGCCAACTTATCCCTGAAGCCGTTTAAGCCGGACATCCTGAAACTCCTTATCCGCGGTTTCATGGCCGCGTTGGCGAGCGGCCTTGGCCTTGGATTCGTAAAGGAGTACTTTGACCCTACTTTCCACAGTAGCAAAGACTTAGAATATGACCTACATCTGCCGGTGATCGTCTCGATTCCGGTCATCATGACCCCAAAGAAGCACCGTTTGGAGCTCTACAAAAAGATGGGCACCGTGACAGCTCTGGTTTTCCTGTCCTTGACTCTACTATATGCCTTCTTGGTTCTGTTAAGAAAAAACCCGACGCTTCTGCCGTTCCCCTACCCCTTTTAGGCATTGATACTCATGATCAAATTTTCTAAGGCATTAAATCCTCCTCCATTCAAGGGCAAGATCAATCCCCTCCCGATCACTTTATTGGAGCCGGAATCCCAGGCTGCGGAAAGCTTCAAGCTGCTGGGAGTCAAGATCCTATCGATAAACTCAGATCTCCGGAGCCGGGTTGTCATGGTCACGAGTCCTCAACCCTTTGATGGCAAAAGCACGGTGGCCGCCAACCTGGCAGTAGCCATTGCCCAGGAATTAAACAGATATGCCTTGCTGTTGGACTGCGACCTGCGCCGGCCTTGCTTGCACCAGGTTTTTGGCTTACAAGCAAGCAAGGGCATTCACGAATATCTTGCAGATGGGAGTTCGGTTACTCCCTACTTACTGAAAACACCCGTAAAGAACCTCACACTGTTTCCTGGCGGTAGCCCATCGTCTAACCCTTCCAAGTTGCTAAGTTCCGATAAAATGAGATTGCTCATCGAAGAGTTAAGGAACCACTACCAGGATCGTTACATCATTGCTGATTTACCGCCCGTGGGTTTTTCAGTAGATACCAGCCTTCTTTCTAACATCGTAGATAGTGTTCTTTTGGTGGTACGTTCCGGTAAGACCCCCAAAAAAATGATCCGGGAAGCAGTAGCCAGGATTGGCCGCGACAGGCTCCTGGGGGTGGTCTTCAATGAGGACGGTGAGGCGCACAAGTCTTATCACGACTATTACAGGTACTACCAGAAAGGTCGCCGAGAGTGAGAATTTTCATACTCAGTAAGAGAACGGGGAGCAAAAGCAAAAGGAGCTTCGTGTAGAAGATACATCAACCATGTTGAGGATATTTTTCCCGCGGAAACAACAACAAAAACAGGATCATGTTTTCGATAGTGAACTCAATGGATGCCTGCTAACCCGGAAAGACTTCGCCATTAGGTTGCGGCACGAGAGGCTGAAATCAGAGCGTTCCGGTTCGCCTCTTGCCCTGGTCATTATCGATTTCGGGGGCTTGCTTGACTTCATGCTGGAGAGAATCTCCATGCCTCTTCGGGTCTTTGCGCGACAGATTGCGGATATCATAAAGACATACACAAGAGAAACAGATCTCAAAGGATGGTACCTGGAAGGCAAAATCGCTCTTATTGCTGCTGATACCAATAGGCCGAACGCTCAAATCCTTGCAAGAAAACTTGGGGAACTTATAGGAAAAGAGGCTGGCTCAAAAGACATCTTAAGCGGAGATGGCCTGACACGCTTCATCAGCATTTCTTCTGTGGAAAGCGGCTGCAGTTACCTTGCCCGCCACGGTGACGACAAAGAAAGTACAGCAAGTGTGCGAAGTGACGCACAATGTTACCGCCTCGAGTTTTCATGTCCTGCGGCTGACGTGCCTTATAGGCAGGGAAGCGATCAGGCGATATGTGTGGCGGTTGAGCAATGGCCATTTTCTTTTGAAATCCTGAACAAAATCCGTGGCAAAGAGTTTCAGCTCAAAGTAAAGCGCGCTATGGACATCGTCGGCTCTCTTACCGGTATCTTGTTGTTTGGACCTCTGGTGTTGATAATAGCGGCCTTGGTTAAGCTTACTTCTCCAGGCTCTGTTCTCTTTTGCCAGGAAAGAATCGGGCTTTTGGGAAAGCCGTTTACCTTCCTGAAATTCCGATCAATGAAAGCCGCTTGTACCTCGTCCGTCCATAAGACCTATGTTACCAAATTGATAAAAGGCGAAAACAGCGAAATAAACAATGGCATGGCCGGCCAGGCAGTGTACAAGATTACGGATGATTCTCGCGTCACGCCGATAGGAAAGATCTTGAGGAAGAGCAGTCTCGACGAACTGCCCCAATTTTTCAATGTCCTCAAGGGAGATATGAGCCTGGTGGGGCCACGGCCACCGATTCCATATGAGTGCGATCAATATAAACGGTGGCACTGTGGACGTGTGTTGGAGGTAAAACCGGGAATCACCGGTCTGTGGCAGGTAAGCGGCAGGAGTAGCACGACCTTTGACGAAATGGTTAGGCTGGACCTCAAATATGTGCGCACATGGAGCCTGTGCATGGACACTAAAATCCTTTTCAAGACCTTCTGGGCAGTGATTTCAGGCAAAGGAGGGTATTAGAAAGCTAAGAAACGGAGGACAACTATGGTTAATCTTGGTATTATTGGATGCGGATACTGGGGACCTAATCTGATTCGGAATTTCAACTGGCTGGCTGATTCCAACATGCTGATATGTTGTGATAAAGATGTCAATCGGCTCAAACGTATTAAAGGACTCTATCCTAACATCGAAACGACCACGGAGCCCGCAACGCTTTTTGAGGATCCGCGTCTGGACGCTATCGGCATTGCCACACCTGTATTTACTCACTATAAACTGGCCAGAGCAGCGCTTCTTAACGGCAAACATGTATTTGTGGAGAAGCCCATCACCCATTCGTTTGAGACGTGCCTGTCGCTCATTGAAATTGCCAAAAATATGGATCGGGTCCTCATGGTCGGACACACGTTCGAATACACAGCGGCCGTGAGCAAAATAAAGGAAATCATTAACTCCGGAGGGATAGGTATTCCCCTTTACATCAGCAGCGTTCGCCTTAATCTGGGATTGTTCCAGCCGGATATTAATGTATGTTGGGATCTGGCGCCGCACGATATTTCCATCATTACTTATCTGTTGGACCAGGTTCCCGAGAGCGTTAACTGTCAGGGGAAAAGCCATTACAAAAAGGGGATTGAAGATGTCGCCACCATGACTCTCAATTATAAAAACGGCGTCATCGCATTTATTCACACCAGTTGGCTTGACCCAAACAAGAACAGAAAGACGACCGTTGTCGGCAGTAAGAAGATGCTGGTCTACGATGACGTGGAGCAACAGGAGAAAATCAAGATCTTTGACAAAGGGGTTGATGCTCCGCCGTACTATGACACATACGGCGACTTTCAATTTTCCTATCGCTACGGCGATATCTACAGCCCGCGTCTGGAAGATTACGAACCATTAGGAAAACAGTGCGAACATTTTATTGATTGTATCAAGCAAGGATTGCAACCCTTGACTGACGGATACAATGGGCTTAGAGTGGTATCCGTCCTCGAAGCCGCATCCAAATCGCTTCGGAGCGGGGGAGAGTCAGTCCCGGTTTATTATCCATATGATCACGAGAAGGTTCTTCAGCCTCACGCGTTTCAAAACACAGGAACAGCTGGATAATTTCTAATTCTATGACTAAACGCCTATGTTCTATTGGAAAAAATGCCCTGGTGGATAAGCAGGTGTTCCTCGCGTATCCCACGGGCAGGGAAATCGGTGAACGCCGACTTGTCATTGGCGACAATGCGCAGATCCGCTGTGGCACAACCATCTATGAAGGCACAACCATTGGACATTATCTGACAACGGGCCATAATGTGGTGATCCGCGAGGAAAACCTCATCGGAGAGCATTTCACCATCTGGTCGAATTCCGTTGTGGACTATGGCTGCAAGATCGGAGATCGCGTCAAAATTCACTGCAACTGCTATATCGCGCAGTTTACGACCATTGAAGACGAAGTTTTCATGGCCCCTGGCGTTGCTATTGCCAATGACATCCATCCTGGCTGTGAACACTCGACTGAGTGCATGCGCGGCCCCACAATCAAGAGAGGCGCTCAAATCGGCGTTAATGCCACTCTGCTTCCTTTTATCACCATCGGCGAGCGTGTCCTTGTTGGCTCCGGTGCCGTAGTCACCAAAGATATTCCATCCTGTTCCGTGGTCACAGGAAACCCTGCAAAGGTGATTTGCGCCATCGATGAACTCAAGTGCTCAAGGGGCTTGACGGATCATCCGTATCGGTAGAATCACCTATCACCTAAAAGGCTATGAACATCGAACATCGAACGTCCAACGTCGAATTTTGAATAAGGTATTCTGCCAATTTATAAACTGGCGGAGCGAAGCGATTTCATCATTCGATGTTCGATGTTCGACGTTCAAAAAACTTTTTGCGCCGTTGCGCTGAATATTTAAAGGAAAATTATGAAAATACCATTTGTTGATTTAACAGCACAGTATAAAAGTATTAAAGGAGAGATTGATGCAGCTATTTCGGAGGTTATCTCCAAATCCGCCTTTATCGGCGGCCCTCATGTAAAGTCTTTTGAAGCAGCCTTTGCAGAGTTTTGCAACGTCAAATACTGTGTGGGACTAGGAAATGGCACTGACGCCCTTTCCATCGCCCTTAAAACCCTTGGCATAGGCAAAGGAGACGAAGTCATAACCACGGCTCTCAGCTTCATCGCCACATCAGAAGCCATAACCATGACCGGAGCAAAAGTAGTATTTGTCGATATCAATCCCGAAACATACAATATTGATGTCGCAAAAATTGAAGAAAAGATATCCTCAAATACAAAAGTCATCATACCCGTTCATCTTTACGGACAACCGGCAGATATGGATCCTATTCTAAAGATAGCAACAAAGCACGATCTGAAAGTGGTGGAAGACGCTGCCCAGGCGCACGGAGCTGTCTACAAAGGACGGCAAATCGGCTCAATCGGAGATATGGCATGCTTCAGCTTCTATCCGGGAAAGAATCTGGGGGCTTATGGTGATGCGGGCGCTATCGTGACAAATGACGAAGATTTGGCTGTAAAAGCAAGAATGATTGCCAACCATGGCAGAATTAATAAGTACAACCATGAAATAGAAGGGGTTAACAGCCGTTTGGATGGTCTTCAGGGAGCGATTCTGGAGGTAAAATTAAGGCGCCTTCCGGACTGGACAGAGAGCCGCCGAAAAAATGCTTATCTATACAATGAATACCTGAACAATACAGAGCTTATCACACCGACGGAAATTGACAATGTTAAGGCTGTTTATCACCTTTATGTCGTAAGGGTGAAAAAAGATCAGCGAAAAGAACTTCAAGAAGACTTGAAGTCAAAAGCCATTTCTACGGGTATCCATTACCCCATCGCCCTCCCTAACTTGAAAGCATATGAATACTTGAATCACACTGAAGATGACTTCCCGGAAGCAACCCAGGCCTCACGGGAGATTCTCTCTCTCCCAATCTTCCCGGAATTACAACAATCGCAAATAGAATACATAACAGAAACTATTAAGGAACGGGGACGAAATAACTTCCCCAAGTAGGCGCATAGATTTGGGTCAAATTTGTTCGATCTCAAATCACAAGCATTTTTGCCCTTTGAGCTTTCACCTTTCAGCTCGTAGATCAATTAGCTTGGTCCGGCCTCAAGGTCGTTTGAAAGTAATAAGTCAACGTAGTCAAGGATGTCCCCCAACTTCATGACAAGAGACCGCGGCTTTTACAAAAAATACTTTTCGGATCTTCATATCATTTATTAAACTCATCATATATATCGCACCCCTGTCATTTCTGATAGGTTACAGGGCATTGGCAGGTTAATACCCTAATCAAGCATTGACATTATAAGATCTCATGTGGCAAGTGGAATATTATGAAGAAAAGAATAATTATTATTATTCCAGTTCTGGTTACAGTGTTAACAATACCATCTCTTCTGCTTGCCGTTGAGAGGGCACCGAGGATAAGTGACAGGGAAATAGTAGAAAGACTTACAAAATTGGAAGAAGGGCAGAAGCATCTTCGTTCTCAGATGAACAGTCGTTTTGACGACCTTCGTTCTGAGACGAACAGTCGTTTTGACGACCTTTGTTCTGAGATGAACAGTCGTTTTGAGGCGATTGATAAGAGGTTTGACATCCTTCAGTGGATGTTGGGGCTTTTTATTACAATTGCTCTTGTAATACTGGGATTTGTGCTTCGTATGCAGTGGCAGATGCAAAGAAGACAAACCCGTATGGAGACATCTCTTGAAACATATAAAAATGAACTTGCCTTCATAAAAGGACTTATATACAAACTTCTTTCTCCCAAGGGTGCACTTTAATCTTATTCGAGGGATTTTTCTTTCCTCCTCTACCTTATCAAAAAACCAGGACACTTCATGAATCTTGCCGCATAGTCAGCAACTTTCCCGAAGTACACTGTGATACTTACAGAAGGTAAAAAAAACCGTGCCATCCGTGAAATCTGCGCCAAAAACAAAAAAGGTTAAACTTGTCAGGAATGAAGACTGCCTACCACCTTAAAGCGGGACACTTTCCCATAATATCTAACTTAGTCGTAGCGTCATTCCGGCGAAAGCCGGAATCCAGTCAATCAACTGATGCCTCCCCCGAATCGGGGTCCTGGGCAGGCTTTGGATTTATGTTAGCTAAGTCCGATCCCGAATAGAAAATAGATTTTTCTGACATTGACATTATAAGATCTCATGTGGTAAGTGGAGTATATGAAGAAAATAATAATAATTCCAGTTCTGGTTACAGTGTTAATGATACCATCTTTTCTGCTTGCCGTTGAGAGGGCACCAAGGGTAAGTGATAGGGAAATAGTAGAAAGACTTACAAGA